>NZ_JAGPYA010000031.1:0-82093 GCF_018070245.1 Micromonospora sp. M61
CAGCGCCCGGGTGACCAGACGCGTCGCCTCCGAGGTGGGCGCGGCGGTGTCGTAGAGGTCACCGGCGACGATCACCAGATCCGGCTGCTCGGCACGGGCGATGTCGATCACCCCGGCCAGCACGGCCTTGTGTTCCTCGGCCCGGGACTGCCCCTTGAGCACCTTTCCCACGTGCCAGTCGGAGGTGTGCAGGATCTTCATTGCTGTAGCCGGCCCCTACCTAGAACGGGATGTCGTCGTCGGTGCTGCCGCCGCCGGAGCCCACCACGGCGAACGGGTCGGCGGACTGGGTGATCGAGCGCAGCGTCTCCGATGGTGCCCGGCCCGCCTCGGAGACCCGGGTGGCCCAGGCCGGGAAGGGGAACTCCAGACAGAGCGGCACCGGGATGTCCGGCTGGTTGACGAACATGGTGCCCGGCTTGGCCAGCAGCGCCCGCTGGCGCTGTGCGGGCGGGAGGAAGCCGTATTCCGGGCGGGACGCCTCGGCCGGGTCGAGCCGGCCGACCACCCGGATCGCCGAGTTGGTGACGATGCGCCGTTCCACCTCGCTCGCCGTCTGCTGCGCGCCGATCAGGATCACCCCGAGCGAGCGGCCCCGCTCGGCGATGTCGAGCAGCACCTCCTTGATCGGCGAGGAGCCCTCCCGGGGGGCGTACTTGTTGAGCTCGTCGAGCACGACGAAGAGCAACGGCTTGGCGGTGCCGGACTTCTCCTTGCGCTCGAACTCGCTCTTCAGCGTCACACCCACCACGAACCGCTGGGCGCGGTCCGGAAGGTTGTGCAGGTCGACGACGGTGACCTGCGCGGACTCGCTGGTGTTGATCGAGTGCGGGCGACGGGTGGCGAGGTCGCCACGGATCAGCCGGGCCAGGTCCTTCTTGCTGCCGATCAACCGCCGGGCGAACGCGTTGACGGTGCCCAGACCGACCGCGCTGCCCGCCCAGTCGGAGCGGGTCTCGTCGTCGTTGAGCTGGTCGACGATGTGGTCGACCAGGTCGCCGTAGGAGCCGAGCCGGACCCCGTCGATGCTCACCCCGCCGTCGGCCGGCTGGGCGTAGCGGGCCAGGTGCGCGGTCACCGAGTGGACCACCATCGTGTACTGCTGGCGCTCGTCGTCGGCGTCGGCGAAGACGTACGGCAGGAGACGGTCGGCGCAGAACTCGTCCAGCGTCCAGTAGAACGAGTCCACCCCGGTGAGCCGGCTGCTCACATCCGGCGTGCCGGCCGCGTCACCGACCCGGGGCGGGGCGTAGACCCGCACGTCGGGGAAGGCGCCGGCGCTCAACCCGAGCTTCGCGTAGGCCGCGCGGGTGGGATCGTCGAGGCGGGTGTTGGGGTGGTCCAGGAAGAGCAGGTCCTCACCCTTGACGTTGAAGATCAGCGCCTTGGCGTTGACCGCGTCGCCGCCCAGCACCCCGGAGCGGAACACCGAGTAGAGCAGGAAGGTGGCGAAGCTGGTCTTGGTGGCCACCCCGGAGATGCCGGAGATCGAGACGTGTGCGCCGCGGCTGCCGTCGAGGAAGTCGGCGTTGAGATAGACCGGGACGCCGTCCCGACCCATCCCCATCGGGATGCGCCGTTCCATCCGGTCGAAGTGCAGCGCGCGCGCCCGGGCGTCGCCCTCGGCCCGGTGCACCACCGCGCCGGGGGTCGGCGGCACGTACAGCTCCGGATCGACCCGGGTGGTGGTGACCTCGGCGGCCTCCTGCACCTGCGCGGGCAGTGTGCCGTCGGCGATGGCGAACACGTCGGACTCGAACTGGGCGCCCTCGTGTCGAGCGCGGACCTGGGTGACCACGCCGGCGATCGTCACCGGCTCCCGGTCCGGCAGCTCCCGTCGGGTGACCACGACGTCGTCGAGCTGGAGATAGCTGCCGGGTGCCACGGCCGTCCAGAACTGCAACGGGGTGGCGTCAGCGGTGCCCAGCACCCGCCCGACCACCTCGCCCGGGCTGTCGAGCTCGGCGTCGGTCATCGGGCGACTCGGGTCGGTCGGGCAGCACGGTCGGGAACCATGAGGTGCATCCTGCCCGAGGAGTACGACAGGTCGCCACGCGACGCGGCGGACGACACCATGCGCCGTCACACCCGCGACGGTGGGTGTGTGGCCGGACGACGGCCCGTTACGGGCGGGCGTGGCGGAGCATGAGGACGCCGTCCTCGGCGGCCAGCACGTGCCGCAGTGGCAGGTGCCGGGGCGGCGCGGCGTCGCCGGCGGTGATCCGGCCCGGGCCGGGCCCGGCGAGCAGCGGCGCGACGGTGAGGCACAGCTCGTCCACCAGGTCGGCGGCGGTGAGCGCGCCGAGCAGGTGCGGGCCGCCCTCGCAGAGCAGTTGGGTCAGCCCGCGTCGGTGCAGTTCGGTGAGGCCGGCGGCCAGGTCGACCCGCCCGGTGCCGCAGCGCAGCAGGTCGGCGACGTCCGTAAGCCCGGGCGGTGGCTCGGCGTCGGCGTGGGTGAGCACGATCGGACGGGTCGGCGCGTCGGCGAAGGCGGCCTGCTCCGGATCGAGGTCGAGTGAACCGGAGACGACCACCAGCGTCGGATACTCGGCCAGCCCGTGCTCGCGTCGCCAGGCGCGGCGGCGCTCGTCGAGGCGGACCGCCCGGTATCCCTCGTGGCGCAGCGTGCCGGCGGCCACCACCAGCGCGTCGCAGACCATCCGCAGCACGCCGAACACGCGCTTGTCCGGCTGGCCGGACAGCCCTGCGGAATAGCCGTCCAGGGTGACCGCGCCGTCCAGGCTGGCGACGAAGTTGACCCGCAGTCGGGGCTCGTCGGCGCGGCCGTAGAGCGTGGTCAGCGCGGCGTCGTCGAGTTGTTGCGTCGAAGGCTCGGGCCAGAGCCGTCGGATCGGAATTCCGACGCTCATTCGCCGGCCGGACCAGTGACGGGAGGGGTCGGTCCGGCGGTACGGTGCTGGCAGTCGCACCAGTTCCGGCCCGGGCAGTCGTCGTGTCGCCGGGCCCGGCACGCTCGGCAGATCATGCTCGCAGCCTAAGCCGCGGGAGGACAGGACAGCATGCCCCGTCAGATCTTCCAGCTGAAGATGTCCCTCGCCGGCGTCCGCCCGCCGGTGTGGCGCCGGGTGCTCGTGCCAGCCGGCTACACGCTGGACCGGCTGCACCGGGTGGTGCAGCACGCGATGGGTTGGCGGGACTGCCACCTGCACTCGTTCGAGATCGAAGCGATGCAGTACGGCGACCCCGACCCGGACGGCGAGTTGGCGCTGCACGACGAGCTGGACGTGCGGCTGGACGCGGTGCTCGGCAAGGGCAGCCGGTTCTCCTACACGTACGACTTCGGTGACTGGTGGGAGCACGACCTGGTCGTGGAGGACGCGCTGACCGCCGACCCCGACGAGCGGTACCCGGTCTGCCTGGACGGTGAGCGGGCCTGCCCACCGGAGGGCGTCGGCGGGCCGCTGGGCTACGGGGCGCTCCTGGTCGCGTTGGCCGACGAGGACGATCCGGTCGGGCCGGTCGATCCACGGCACGCGACGCTGCGCGACTGGGCGGGCTCCACCTTCGACCCGTCCCGCTTCGATCCGGACCAGACCACCACCCTGCTCCGCCGCTTCTGCTGAAGCTCCGCCGGTCCGAGGCGGAGTTTGCGAGGCGGAGTTGCCAGGTGAGCTGAGCGGTAACGATCTGGGAACGCTCCCATCGCCCTATTGACACTCCCGTTACCTGTCGGCAATCTCATGGGAGCGCTCCCGAGGGTGGCATGGGTCACTGACGCATCCCCGGCCAGGCGTGATGAGCACCCCACCACGACACATCCAGCCTCACCACCGGAAAGAGGGGTCAGCGAATGAGTGTCACCACGCGGCGTACCCGCCTGGCGGCCGCTGCCCTGGCCGCGATCACCGCTATCGGCGGTCTCGCAGCCTGCGGCAACGACGACGACAAGCCGGCGGCCGGCGAGAAGCCAGCCAAGCTGGTCGTCGACACCTTCGGCGAGATGGGCTACGACGAGCTCGTCAAGCAGTACGAGAAGGACACCGGCATCAAGGTCGAGTTGCGCAAGACCGCGCAGCTCGCCGAGTACCGGCCGAAGCTGGTCCGCTACCTGGCCACCGGCAAGGGTGCGGCGGACGTCACCGCCCTGGAAGAGGGCATCCTCAACGAGTTCAAGCCCAACGCGCGCAACTGGGCCGACCTCGCGCCGCTGGTCTCGGACCACTCCAAGGAGTACCTGCCCTGGAAGTGGGAGCTGGGCAAGGCGCCCGACGGCCGGCTGATCGGCCTGCCGACCGACGTCGGCAGTCTCGCCGTCTGCTACCGCAAGGACCTGTTCCAGGCTGCCGGCCTGCCCACCGAGCGCGACCAGGTGTCGGCGCTCTGGTCGGACTGGAACGGCTTCCACGAGGCCGGCCGGAAGTACAAGCAGGGCAGCGGCGGCAAGGCGTTCATCGACTCGATCACCGCCGTCTCCAACGGCGTGATGTTCCAGGGTAACGGTGACCTGTTCTACGACAAGGAAGACAACATCATCGCGGACACCAGCCCCGCGGTGAAGAACGCCTGGGACACCGCCACCTCGATGGCGGACATCTCCGCCAAGGCGCAGACCTGGTCGCCGGAGTGGTCCGGTGGCTTCAAGCAGGGCACCTTCGCGGCCACCTTCTGCCCGTCCTGGATGCTCGGCATCGTCACGGAGAACTCCGGTCCGGCCAACAAGGGCAAGTGGGACGTGGCGTCCGTGCCGGGCGGCGGCGGTAACTGGGGCGGCTCGTGGCTCGCGGTTCCGGCGCAGAGCAAGTACCCGAAGGAGGCGGCGAAGCTCGCCGAGTACCTGACCAACGCGAAGAGCCAGGTGGAGGCCTTCAAGGCCAAGGGCCCGCTGCCCACCAACCTGGAGGCGCTGAAGAACGACGCGTTCATCAGCTACACCAACGAGTACTTCAGCAACGCGCCGACCGGCAAGATCTTCGGGGAGAGCGTCGCCAAGATCCAGCCGACCCACCTGGGCCCGAAGCACCAGGCGATCAAGGAGAACGCACTCGAGCCGGCCCTGCGGGCGTTCGAGAGCGGGCAGGCCGACAAGGCGAAGGCCTGGGAGCAGTTCACGAAGGACGCCAAGACTCAGGGTGCCTTCTGAGTGATTCCCTGCCGGTGGCGTTCGGGGCTTCCCGGACGCCACCGGCCGGTCCCCTCCGCGTAGCGCCCTGCGCGAGGGCCCCCGGGCCTCGCCGGAAAAGGAAATTCGCATGAGCCTGTCGGCCACGACGGCACCGCCGTCGCCAGCAGCACCGCCTTCTCCCGATCTCCCTTCCCGGCAGCGCCGGGGAAGGCTACTCAACCGCCTCGATGTCAAGTACTCGCCGTACCTCTACATCGCCCCGTTCTTCCTGATCTTCGGTGCGTTCGGGCTGTACCCGATGGTGCGTACCGCCTGGATGTCTCTGCACGACTGGGACATGATCGGCGATCACTCGTTCATCGGCTTCGACAACTACACCCGGCTGTTCTCCGACGAGTACTTCTGGAACGCGCTGGTCAACACGTTCGGCATCTTCGCCATGTCGACCATCCCGCAGCTGTTGCTCGCCCTCTTCCTGGCGAACCTGCTCAACCGGACCTTCCTGCGCGCCAAGACCTTCTTCCGGATGGCCATCTTCATGCCGAACGTGGTGTCGGTGGCCGCGGTCGCGATCGTCTTCGGGATGCTGTTCCAGCGAGAGTTCGGCCTGTTCAACTGGCTGCTCAGTTTCGTCGGTGTGGACCCGGTCGACTGGGACGGGCAGCGGTGGAGCTCGTGGTTCGCCATCTCCTCGATGGTCAACTGGCGGTGGACCGGTTACAACACCCTGATCCTGCTCGCCGGCATGCAGGCGATCCCGAAGGACCTCTACGAGGCTGCGGAGATCGACGGCGCCGGCCCGTGGCGGCAGTTCTGGCAGATCACCCTGCCCATGCTCAAGCCCACCTTCACCTTCGTGGTCATCCTGTCCACGATCGGCGGCATGCAGCTCTTCACCGAGCCGCTGCTCTTCGCCAACGGCAACATTCTCGGCGGCAGCCAGCGGGAGTTCCAGACGCTGGCCATGTACATGTACGAGATGGGCATCGCGAACCTGAACACCGCCGGCTACGGAGCCGCGGTCGCCTGGGCCATCTTCATGATCATCGTCGTGGTGTCGCTGTTCAATTTCCTACTCGTCCGCCGCTCGGCGAAGTGAGGAGAGATCGATGATCTCGGCTTCCCAGCGCCTGTGGCGCACCAGCCCGCTGACCTACGTGGCGCTCATCCTGGCGGCACTGCTGTCGATCTACCCGTTCTACTACATGCTGGTGATCGGCAGTCGCAGCCTGGACAACATCAACGACGTGCCGCCGCCGCTCACCCCGGGCGGGGCGTTCGGTGACAACTTCGGGCGGGTGCTCGACAACGACGCCGCCAACTTCCTCACCGGCATGATGAACTCGATCATCGTCTCCTCGGTGGTCACCCTGTCGGTGGTGCTCACCGGTTCGCTGGCCGGGTTCGCCTTCGCCAAGCTGAAGTTCCGGGGCAGCAACGCTCTTCTGCTGGCGATCATCGTCACCATGATGATCCCGACCCAGATGGGCCTCATCCCGCTCTGGTCCATGATGCAGGACCTGGGGTGGTACGACACCCTCTACGCGGTCACCGTGCCGTTCCTGGTCAGCGCCTTCGGCGTGTTCATGATGCGGCAGTACGCCAGCCAGGCCATCTCCGACGAGCTGATCGAGGCCGGCCGCGTCGACGGGGCGAGCACGTTCCGGATCTACTGGAGCATCGTGCTGCCCGCGCTACGTCCCGCCGCCGGCGTGCTCGGTCTGCTGACCTTCATGGAGACCTGGAACTCGTTCATCTGGCCGTACGCCATCCTCACCCCGGAGAACCCGACCCTCCAGGTCTCGCTCTCCTTCCTCTCGTACGCCTACTACACCGACTACTCCCAGGTGTTCGCCGCCACGGCGATCGGCACCATCCCCCTCGTGCTCGTCTTTCTCGTGTTCGGCCGCCAGATCATCGGCGGGATCATGGAAGGTGCCGTCAAGTCGTGAGCAACCCCGCCAGCCCACCCGCCGTCGACGTCCTCGACGAGCGCCCCGGGCTGACCTTTCCACCCGGATTCCTCTGGGGGGCCGCGACTGCGGCGTACCAGATCGAGGGGGCGGCGGCCGTGGACGGTCGCACCCCGTCGATCTGGGACACCTTCAGCCACACCGAGGGTCGGGTCGTCGCCGGGCACACCGGGGACGTCGCGTGCGACCACTACCACCGGCTCGGCGACGACGTCGCGCTGATGGCGGAGCTCGGCCTCAAGTCGTACCGTTTCTCGGTCTCCTGGCCCCGGGTGCAGCCCGGCGGAACGGGCGCGGCCAACCCGCAGGGCCTGGACTTCTACCGGCGGCTGGTCGACGAGCTGTTGGCCAACGGCATCGAGCCGTGGCTCACCCTGTACCACTGGGACCTGCCGCAGCCGCTGGAAGACGCCGGCGGCTGGCCGGCCCGGGACACCGCGGCCCGCTTCGCCGACTACACGACGCTGCTGGCCGACGCGCTCGGTGACCGGGTGCGTTACTGGACCACGCTGAACGAGCCGTGGTGCTCTGCGTTTCTCGGCTACGGCTCCGGTGTGCACGCCCCCGGCCGCACCAACGGGGCGGACGCGGTGCGCGCCGGGCACCACCTGATGCTCGGTCACGGCCTGTCCGTGCAGGCGTTGCGGGCTGCCCGGCCGACCGCCGAGGTGGGCGTGACCGTCAACCTCTACCCGGTCGACCCGGCCAGCGACACCCCTGCTGACCGGGACGCCGCCCGGCGGATCGACGGGCTGGCCAACCGGTTCTTCCTGGACCCGCTGCTGCGCGGGTCGTACCCGGAGGACCTCGTGGCCGACCTGCGCACGGTGACCGACTTCGGCCACGTGCGCGACGGCGACCTGGCGACCATCTCCACGCCGCTGGACCTGGTCGGGGTCAACTACTACAGCCGGCACGTGGTCGCCGCACCGACCGAGGGTGTCGCGACCGACAGTGCTCCCTCGTGCTGGCCGGGCAGCGAGGACGTACGGTTCGTCACCCGGGGCGTTCCGGTCACCGACATGGGCTGGGAGATCGACGCCCCGGGCCTGACCGAGACGCTGCGGCGGGTGCACGACTACACCGACCTGCCGCTCTACGTCACCGAGAACGGGTCCGCGTTCGTCGACTCGGTGGTCGACGGGCAGGTCGACGACGTCGACCGGCTGGCCTACTTCGACGCGCATCTGCGCGCCGCGCACGAGGCGATCAACGACGGAGTTCCCCTGCGGGGATACTTTGCCTGGTCGTTGATGGATAATTTCGAATGGGCCTGGGGTTACACCAAGCGGTTCGGCATGATCCACGTCGACTACGACAGCCAGGTCCGCACCCCCAAGTCCAGCGCCAAGTGGTACGCCTCGGTGATCCGGCGCAACGGTCTGGCCGCACAATAGGCTCGGGCCAGCCATCAGGACGGTCCTGGCGTCCACCTCCCGCAGGTGGCGCCGGGTCCGTCCGCCGTCGGAGGAGCAGACGATGACAACGCAGCGCACCCGGTCGCTCGGGCGCCCGACCCTCGACGCGGTCGCGGCGCGTGCCGGCGTCGGCCGGGGCACGGTCTCCCGCGTGGTCAACGGCTCGCCCCAGGTCAGCCCGGAGGCCCGGGCCGCGGTCCAACAGGCCATCGCCGAGCTGGGGTACGTGCCGAACCGGGCTGCCCGTGCGCTCGTCACCCAGCGCACCGACTCCGTCGCCCTGGTGGTGTCCGAGTCCGGCGAGCGGGTCTTCACCGAGCCGTTCTTCGCCTCGATCGTGCGGGGCATCAGCTCCGCGCTGCTGGAGACGCCGATGCAGCTCTGGCTGGCCATGGCGCAGTCGCCGGTCGAGCGGGAGCGGGTCGAGCACCACCTGACCAACCAGCACGTCGACGGGGTGCTGCTGCTGTCGTTGCACGACTCCGACCCGCTGCCGACGCTGCTGGAGGAGCGCGGCCTGCCCGCCGTGCTCGGCGGTCGGCCCGCCCGGATGCTGCAACCCGGCGCCCAGCCGGCCTGGTTCGTCGACGTGGACAACGTTGGCGGAGCTCGGCAGGCGGTGGAATACCTGACCGGGTTGGGACGCCGACGCATCGGCACCATCGCCGGGCCACAGGACATGGGCGCCGGCCTGGCCCGCCTGGCCGGCTACACCGAGGCGGTCAAGGCCACCGGGGGCGGCGTCAACCCCGACCTGATCGCGTACGGCGACTTCAGCGAGGGCAGTGGCGCGGCCGCCATGCGCCGGCTACTGGACTCCTGCCCGGACCTGGACGCGGTCTTCGTGGCGTCCGACCTCATGGCGTTCGGCGCGCTGCGTACCCTGCGCGAGGCCGGCCGGCGCGTGCCCGAGGACGTCGCGGTGATCGGCTTCGACGACGCGACGATCGCCAAACAGGCCGAGCCGCCGCTGACCACCGTCTTCCAGCCGGTGGAGGAGATGGGTCGACAGATGGCCCGCCTGCTGGTCGCCCGCATCCGAGGCGACGACCTCCCGGCCCCGCACATCCTCCTGGACACCCAGCTGATCCACCGCGCCAGCGCCTGACCCCCACCTCGGGAGCGGCGCTGGGCGGGTTACGGGGCCCAGCGGCGGAGTTCCCGCTTGGCGAGGGAGTTGCGGTGGACCTCGTCGGGGCCGTCGGCCAGGCGCAGGGTGCGGGTCTGCGCCCACAGGGCGGCCAGTGGCGTGTCCTGGCTGACGCCGGCGCCGCCGTACCCCTGGATGGCCTTGTCGATCACCCACTCCGCCATCGCCGGGGTGCCGATCTTGATGGCCTGGATCTCGGTGTGCGCGCCCTTGTTGCCGACGGTGTCCATCAGCCAGGCCGTCTTGAGCACCAGCAACCGGGCCTGCTCGATGCGCACCCGTGACTCGGCGATCCACTCCCGGACCACGCCCTGCTCGGCCAGCGGTCGGCCGAACGCGACCCGCTCGAGCGCCCGCTTGCAGAGCAGTTCCAATGCCCGCTCAGCCATTCCGATCAATCGCATGCAGTGGTGGATCCGGCCGGGACCCAGCCGGGCCTGGGCGATGGCGAAGCCGGTGCCCTCGGCGCCGATCAGGTTCTCCGCGGGCACCCGGACATCGGTGAAGTCGATCTCGGCGTGCCCACCGTGTGAGCCGTCGGTGTAGCCGAAGACGCTCATGCCCCGACGGACGTTCACCCCGGGGGTGTCCCGGGGGACCAGCACCATGCTCTGCTGGCGGTGCCGGTCGGCGTCCGGGTCGGTCTTGCCCATCACGATGAAGATCTCGCAGCGCGGGTCCATCGCGCCGGACGACCACCACTTGCGCCCGTTGATCACGTACTCGTCGCCGTCGCGGGTGATCCGGGTGGCGATGTTGGTGGCGTCGGAGGATGCCACGTCCGGCTCGGTCATGCAGAACGCGGAACGGATCTCGCCCTCCAGCAGCGGCATCAGCCAGCGCTTCTGCTGCGCTTCCGAGCCGAACTCGGCCAGCAGCTCCATGTTGCCGGTGTCCGGTGCCGCGCAGTTGACCGCCTCCGGCGCCAGGTGCGGGCTGCGCCCGGTCAACTCGGCCAGCGGCGCGTACTGGAGGTTGGTCAGGCCGGCGCCGTAGCGCGGGTCGGGGAGGAACAGGTTCCACAGGCCGCGTTTGCGGGCCTCCGCCTTCAGCTCGGCCAACACCGGGGTACGCGACCACGGGTCACCGGTGGCGACCTGCTCGGCGTGCACGGCCTCGGCCGGGTAGACGTGCTCGGTCAGGAATCGGGTCAGCTCGCCGCGTAGTTCCTCGGTCCGGCTGTCGTATGAGAAGTCCATCACCGCTCCCTGGCGGCGGTCAGCCCGTGTGCGACCAGCGGTGCCACCATCTCGCCGATCCGGTCGAAGCCCTCGCCGAGCGTCTGCCCGAGCGTGTGGCGGTAGTGGATGCCCTCGCAGATGACCGCGAGCTTGAAACAGCCGAGTGCCACGTGCCAATGCAGCGGCCCGACGTCCACGTCGCTGCGCCCCGCGTACCGGTCGATCAGCTCGGCGCCGGTGGGGAAGCCGGCGCGCGGCCCGAGCCCGTCGGCGACCGGGTTGCCGTCGGCCGTGTCGCTGCCGCCGAGCACCTCCCAGTACGTCAGGAGCAGCCCCAGATCGGCGAGGGGGTCGCCGAGGGTGGCCATCTCCCAGTCGAGGACGGCGTGCACGGCCACCGGGTCGGCCGAGGCGAGAAGATTGTCCAGTCGGTAGTCGCCGTGCACGATCCGGCCGGCGTTCGCGCCCTCCGGGGCGGTGGCCGCCAGCAGGTCACGCAGCTCGTCGATGCCGGGCAGATCACGGCTGCGCGAGCGGTCGAGCTGCCCGCCCCAGCGCCGGACCTGCCGGGCCAGGTAGCCCTCCGGGCGGCCGAAGTCGCTCAGCCCCACCGAGGACGGCTCGACGCTGTGCAGCGCGGCGAGAGTGTCCATCATCGCCATGGCGAGGGCGCGGCGTCGCTCGTCGCCCAGCGGGTCGGTCTGTGCGCGGGTGCGGAACACCTCACCGGGCATCCGCTCCATGAGGTAGAACGGCGCGCCGATCACCTCCGGGTCGGTGCAGAGCAGCAGCGTGCCGGGCACCGGCACCTCGGTCGGCGCCAGCGCCGAGATGACCCGGAACTCCCGGGCCATGTCGTGCGCGGTCGCCAGCACGTGCCCCAGCGGCGGGCGGCGCAGCACGACCTCACGGTCGCCTAGGCGCAGCAGGTAGGTGAGGTTGGACTTGCCGCCCGCGATCAGGTTGGCGCGCAGTGGCCCGACGGCCAACTCGGGTCGGTGCTGGGCCAGATAGTCGGCGAGTCGGTCCAGGGCGAGCCCGGTGGGGGAGCCTGGGACGGCCTCCGGCCGCAACGCATCGATGGCCGGATCACTCATCCGACTAGTTGATGGCAGCCGGTTCACGTTGTCAATATGAGATTTTCCGCTCGGGACATGCCTTTGCAACAGGGACGAAATGGTCAACGACCAGGCTGGGGCCAGCCTGCCGGTCGCACTCTGCCGGCCCGCCGAGCGGAGGGACAGACATGTTGCTGCGAGTTCGGGTCACCCTGCCGGACCGTCCAGGCACGCTCGGCCAGGTCGCCCGCACGCTGGGCGTCTCCGGCGCGGACATCGTCCAGGTGGTGGTCCTCGAACGCCTCGGCGGGCGCGCGGTGGACGACTTCACAGTGGTCTGGCCGGGCGCGGCGCGGGTGGAGCGGCTGCTGGCCGGTCTCGCGGCGATCCCCGGCGTGCGGGTGGACGGCGTGTGGCGGGCGATCGGCGCGCCCACCACCACCGGGCAGGACGCGGAGCTGCTGGCGCAGGTCGCGGCCAACCCGGCCGACGGCCTCGCCACCCTGGTCGACGCGGTTCCCGGGCTGCTGGCAGCCGACTGGGCCGTCGCCGCCGTGGTGCCTGTCGACTGGGCCTCGCGGACCGGGGGCGGCGGGGCGACCGTGGGGCACGCGAGCTGGCGTGCACCCGTACCCCTGCGGTTGCCGGAGGTGACCCCGCTGCGCGGTCGGTCGATGACCACGCCCGACGGCACGCACCACGCGGTCGCGCCGTTCGGACGGGCGGGCCTGGTGCTGGTGGTGGCCCGCGAGCACAGCGAGACCCTCTCCGCCGCCGCGTTCCACAGCACCGAGGTGGATCGCCTCACCCAGCTCGTCCGGGCCTGCGCGGTGATCCTCGGTGACCGGCTCGACCTGGTCGGCGCGCCCCCGGTGGTCGCCAGCCCCTGATCGGCCCGAGGAGTTCCCGGGCCGACACCGCTGAGCAACCGGGCGGCAACAGGCGAGGGCGAGGCTCTGAGGTGGGGAAGGGAGCCAACCATGACGTTGTGGCGGATCAGGGCCACCGTGGACGACCGGCCGGGTTACCTGTCGGTGCTCACGGCGAGCCTCGCGTTGCGCGGGGTCAACATCCTCACGGTGCAGGTGCAGCCCACCGAGCAGGGCGCGGTGGACGACTTCCTGGTCGACGCGCCGGACGCGCTGGACGAGGCCGGGCTGATCGCCGCCGTCGAGCGGGGTCGGGGCCGGGACTGCTGGGTGGCGCGCAGCGAGGCGCGCGGCCTGGCCGACCAGCCGACCCGGGTGCTCGGGCTGGCCAACCGGCTGGTGCGTGACCCGGACGCGACGGGCGCGGCGCTGCGCACCCTGCTCGGTGCCGACTCGGTCAGCTGGCGACCCGCGTCGACCGGCGTCGAACGGGGGATCACCGGCGCCACCATGCTGCTGGCCGACCCGGCAGGCGGTTCGTTCTCGCTGCGTCGGGTCGCGCCCGCCTTCACCCCGGCGGAGTACGCCCGGGCGCAGGCCCTGGTCGAGCTGGCCGCCACGGTGGTCCGTCGGGCCGCCGAGCAGATCACCCTGGTGCTGCCCGACGGCGCCGAGGTTGCCGTGCGGCCCGCCTGCGCTGACGATCTGTCCGGCGTCGTGGAGCTGCACGAGGCGTGCTCGCCGCGCAGCCGGCACCGGCGTTACCTGGGCGGGGCGGGGTTGCCGCAGCCGGCCCGGCTGCGTCGGCTGCTGGAGCCGAGCCGAGGGCTGACCCTGGTGGCCACGGCCACCGGCGCCGACGGCGAGGCGGAGTCGGTGGTCGCCCTGGCGAACCTGCTCGGCGAGGGTGACGAGGCCGAGGTGGCGCTGCTGGTGCGCGACGACTGGCAGCGGCGGGGGCTCGGCTCAGCGCTGCTGCGCCGGCTGGCCCAGCATGCCGACCGATCCGGGTACGCGGCGCTGGTGCTGCACGTCCAGGCCGACAACGCCCCGATGCTGCGGACGCTGCGCCGGCTGAACCGGTCCAGTTCGGTGGAGCGCGACGGCACCCTGCTCACCCTCACCGTCCCGCTCGCCGCGGACCGGAAGGGCACCCTCTCGACGCCTGGTTCGTAGGACGGGCCCTGTCACCGCGCGGGGCGTTCCCGGCGGCCGGACACGCAGAACCGGTTGCCCTCCGGGTCGGCGAGCACGACGTACGGGGGTTCGGTCGGGTGCGGGTCGGTGGGGTAGTGCCGCCAGTCCACCCGTTGGGCGCCGAGCGCGAGCAACCTGTCGAGTTCCTCGTCGAGGCTGCGCTCGCCGGCGTCCAGGTCCAGGTGGAGGCGGGGAAAATCCTGCACCGGGCTTTCGCTCAGGTCCATCGCGATCGCCATGCCCGGCATGCCTGGCTGGGGCTCCAGCACGATCCACTCGTCGCCGTCGAATCGAGGTGCCCGGCGGCGGTAGTCGAGGGCCGCAGCCCAGAACCTCGCCGCCCGTTCGGCGTCGGACACACCCAGGGAGAGCTGCTCGATCATCGCCATCTCGCGACGGTACGCCGCCGGCCCCCTGTCACACGCGCTGGGCGTCGACAGGGGGCCGGCGCCGACCTCAGGTGGCGGGGTAGCTGTTGTAGTCGGGGAAGTTGCCGTAGAGACGGCTGTCGCCGCCCACTGTGACCGCCTGCACCAGCAGGTCGCCGCCGACGAACGCGCCCTTCCAGGAGGCACCCCGGCCGCCGAACGGCTCGTCCCGGTCACCCCGTGAGCGCGGCTTGTTGATGCCCACCTTGAACGCCTGGAGGTCGACCGCGAGCTTGCTGGCCTCGTCGGTGTCGTCGCAGGCCAGGGAGGCGACCAGTGCCCCGTTGGAGGCGTTCATCGCGGCCAGCAGCTCGTCGGTGGTGTCCACCACGACGATCGTGTCGACCGGCCCGAACGGCTCGGCGTGCATCAGCCGGGACCGGCCGGGCGGGGCGAGCAGCACCGACGGCGCCACGTACGCCGAGGTGTCCTGCCCGGGCAGGAACGGCGCGCCGGTGAGCTTGCCCCTGTGCAGCGGCACCGCTCCACCGCGGACCGCCTCGTCGACCTTGCGGTGCAGCTCGTCGGCCTTGGCCGCGCTGATCAGCGGCCCGAAGTCCAGCTCGGGCAGCGGGTCTCCCGCGGTCCAGTCGTCGCCGACGGCGAGCGGGTGACCGAAGCGCACAGAGCGGACGACGGGCAGGTACATGTCGAGGAACTCGTCGACCAGGTCGCGTTGCACCACGAACCGGGGGTACGCCGTGCAGCGCTGCTTGCCGTACTCGAAGCCCTTCTTCAGGTGGGCGGCGAGCAGGTCCCACTGGGAGAAGTTCCAGATGCCCCAGGCGTTGAGGCCCTCCTGCTCGATGAAGTGCCGCTTGTCGGTGTCGAGCAGTGCGGCCGCGACCTTGCCGCCGTTGGAGCGTCCGCCGACGAACGCGACGGCACCGATCTCGGGTGCGCGAACCAGCACCTCGGACAACTCCTCGCCACCGCCGCTGACGAGGGTCGCGGGCAGGCCGGCGCGGCGCATCAGCGCGTGTGCGACGGTCAGGCAGACGGCGCCGCCCTGGGACGGGGTCTTGGCGATGACCGCGTTGCCGGCCAGCAGCTGCACCAGCTCGGCGTGCACGAGGACGCTCATCGGGTAGTTCCACGAGGCGATGTTGCTGACCGGGCCGGGCAGCGGCTCGCGACCGCCGGCGAGCATCCGGTCGATCTCGTCCGCGTACCAGCGGACGCCGTCGAGCGCGCGGTCCACGTCGGCGCAGGCCAGCCGCCAGGGCTTGCCGATCTCCCAGACCAGCAGCATGGCGAGCAGGTCGCGGTGGGCGGTGAGCGAGTCCAGTGCGTCGGCGACGCGGGCCTTGCGGTCGGCGAGCGGGGTCCGGGCCCAGGTGCGGTGCTCGGCGGCGGCGTGCAGGACCGCGGCGCGGGCGGTGTCGGCGTCGAGCCGGCGCAGGTTGATGACGACGGTGTTGTCCACCGGGGTGCGGACGGGGGCGGGCTGACCGGTGGCCCGCCATTCGCCCTCGACCAGGTTGTGCAGGGTGGTGACGCCGTCCACCTCGGCGCCGAATGCTTCTCCGGTGGCGGCCACCGCGCGGGCCAGGACGTCGGACCAGGCGGTGCCGTCGGCGAGTCGTAGTGCCATCGCTTCTCCTCAGGGTCGACCGGGGAGCGGCGGCGTCGATGACACCGCTGATGAGCCGTACTGTCTCGCGGCGGGTAGCGGGTCGGCAACAGTACGTTTGTCTGACAGGGGTCGCGACGCTCGAACGGCCCCGTTGCCGGCCCGGCGACGACTGGCCTGAACAGCGGCAATGCGACCCTTCTCATCGAATATCATCGATGATGTGAGATGGTTTTAGGGGTCTTCTGGCGCGGGTCTTGACGCAGGTCGCGGTCGCGGCGACGGGGTGGGCCCGGGCGCCTCTTCACAAAGCAGTGACGAGCGCATTACATTGTCGCTTATCCATGGGAGCGCTCCCGCGCTTCCGGTTCCACCACCACAGCCGCCGGCAGCCCGCACCACCCGACACCGTCCCGCGTCCAGGTCGGTGCTGACCGGCGGCGCCACCGACAGGAGCCCGCCATGCACCGACCGCAGCGGTTCCGCTTCCGATCTCGGCGACCGGTCGTCGACCAGCCCTGGCCGCGGCGGTTGCTGGCCGCTGGCGTCGCCCTGCTCACGGGTCTCGCCCTCGCGGTCGCCGGGCCGACGTCGTCGCCCGCCTCCGCCGCGCCAGCGGCCTACAACTACGCCGAGGTGCTGCAGAAGTCGCTGCTCTTCTACGAGGCGCAGCAGTCCGGGCGGCTGCCCGACTGGAACCGGGTCTCCTGGCGCGGCGACAGCGCGCTCACCGACGGCGCTGACGCGGGGCTGGACCTCACCGGCGGCTGGTACGACGCGGGTGACCACGTGAAGTTCGGCTTCCCGATGGCGTTCAGCGCCACCATGCTCGCCTGGGGCGCTGTGGAGTACCGCAGCGGCTACACCGCGTCCGGCCAACTGCCGCACCTGCTCAACAACCTGCGCTTCGTCAACGACTACTTCATCAAGGCGCACCCGTCCGCCAACGTCCTCTATGGACAGGTCGGCAAGGGCGACGACGACCACAAGTGGTGGGGTCCGGCCGAGGTGATGGCGATGGCGCGGCCCGCGTACAAGATCGATGCGAGCTGTGGCGGCGCGGACCTGGCGGGGGAGACGGCGGCCGCGATGGCCGCGTCCTCGATGGTCTTCCGTCCCACCGACGCGGCCTACGCCGACCGGCTGCTCGGGCACGCCCGGCAGCTCTACACCTTCGCCGACACGGTGCGGAAGTCCTACCACGAGTGCATCACCGACGCGACCAGCTTCTACCGCTCGTGGAGCGGCTGGCAGGACGAGCTGGTCTGGGCGGCGATCTGGCTGCACCGGGCCACCGGCGAGGCCAGCTACCTGGCCAAGGCCGAGAGTGAGTACGACAAGCTCGGCACCGAGAACCAATCCACCACCCGCTCCTACAAGTGGACGATCGCCTGGGACAACAAGCAGTTCGGGGCGTACGTGCTGCTGGCCAACCTGACCGGCAAGCAGAAGTACGTCGACGACGCCAACCGCTGGTTGGACTACTGGACCGTCGGGGTGGACGGGCAGCGGGTGCCGTATTCACCCGGTGGGATGGCGGTGCTCGACTCCTGGGGTGCGTTGCGCTACGCGGCCAACACCTCCTTCGCCGCGCTGGTCTACAGCGACAAGACCACCGACACCACCCGTAAGGCGCGCTACCACGACTTCGCCGTCCGGCAGATCAACTACGCGCTGGGCGACAACCCGCGCAACTCCAGTTACGTCATCGGGTTCGGCGCCAACTCGCCGCGCAACCCGCACCACCGCACCGCCCACGGCTCCTGGTGGGACAGCCAGACGGTGCCCGTCGAGACCCGGCACACCCTCTACGGCGCGCTGGTCGGCGGCCCGTCCTCGGCCAACGACGCGTACAGCGACAGCCGGTCGGACTACGTGATGAACGAGGTGGCCACCGACTACAACGCCGGCTTCACCTCCGCGCTGGTCCGGCTGGTCTCCGAGTACGGCGGCACGCCGCTCGCCAACTTCCCGGTCGCCGAGACGCCGGACATCGACGAGCTGACAGTGGAGACCACTGTGACGCAGGCCGAACCGCGGGCCACCGGGCTCAAGGTGATGGTCTACAACAAGTCGGCGTTCCCGGCCCGGGCCCTGACCGACGGCCGGTTCCGGTACTACTTCCGGCCCGACGGCACCGGCCCGGTGCAGGTCACCGCCGGCTACACCCAGGGCTGCCCGTCCCCGACCACCGCGAAGCAGTTCAGCGGTGACATCTGGTACGTCGAGGTGGACTGCACCGGGCACACCATCGCCCCGGCCGGGCAGTCGCAGCACCGGATGGAGGTCCAGTTCAAGATCGGTGTGCCGGAGGGTGGCACCTGGGACCCGACCAACGACCCGTCGTACCAGGCCACCGCCGGGCCCAACCGGAAGGTGCCGCTCTATTCCGGCGCCACCCGCGTCTGGGGCGAGGAGCCGGGCCCGGTCGTGCCGGACACCACCGCGCCCACAGTGCCCGGCACGCCCGTCGCGTCCGCCGTCACGTCCAGCGGGCTCACGCTGACCTGGACCACGTCCACCGACACGGGCGGCAGCGGGTTGGCCGGCTACGAGGTGACCCGCACCTCGGCCGGCGCCGACCCGGTCGTCACCGCCTCGACGGGGGCCTCCCTGGCCGTGACCGGCCTGGCACCCGAGCGGACGTACCAGTTCACCGTGCGGGCGCTCGACGGCGCCGGCAACCGTTCGGCGGCATCGGCCGCCCTCAGCGTCACCACGCCGGCCGGTCCGGCGCCGGACACCACCCCGCCGACCGCACCCGGTACGCCCACCGCCGCAGCGGTCGGCCCGACCGGCCTGACCCTGACCTGGGGCCCGTCCACCGACGCGGCGGGCGTCACGGCCTACCGCGTCTACCGGGGCGGGAACGTCCTGGTCGGCTCGGCCACCGGCACCACGCTGGCCGTGACCGGGCTGACCGCCTCCACCACGTACACGTTCACGGTGGTGGCGGTGGACGCGGCCGGAAACGTCTCGGCCGCGTCGCCCGGCGTCACGGTCACCACCACGGCCCCGCCCGCCGGCGGCGGCTGCGCGGTGACCTGGACAGCGAACAACTGGGACACCGGGTTCACCGCGAACATCACGATCGCCAACACCGGAACGACGCCGATAAACGGCTGGACGCTCGCGTTCACGTTCCCGAGCAGCGGGCAGAAGATCGGGCAGGCCTGGTCGGCGAACGTGACCCAGACCGGCACCGCGGTGACCGCGTCGAACCTGTCCTACAACGGGACACTGGCACCGGGTGCGTCGACGAGCTTCGGCTTCAACGGCACCCACACCGGCAGCACCACCAGGCCGGCCGCCTTCACCCTGAACGGCACCGCCTGCACCGTCTCCTGACTCATCGACGCGGCGTGGCGTGGTCGGTACCGCGCCCGGGCGACCGGCCACGCTACGCCGCGCGCGGCACAGCATTTCCGAAACTTTTCCGTAACACATTGTCCGGACCGACACGTGGTGTAAGCATCGACTGGATTAGATGTCCCAATCGAGACGTCCGGTCGTCCCCGCCTCGGCGGTCCGGGTGTTGGCCAGTAAGGAGGCTGAGATGGCAATGAGCCCATCCGTTCATCGCGGCGCGACTGGGCGACGGCGATCGCCCGCCGTCCGAGCGCTGCTCGCCGGCGCGTTCAGCGTCGTGACCGTGGCCGCCGTCGCGGTGATGATGCCCTCGGCGAACGCCGCCGCGAGCACGCTCGGCGCGGCCGCCGCACAGTCGGGCCGGTACTTCGGCACCGCCATCGCGGCGGGCCGGCTCGGCGACTCGACATACAGCACGATCGCCGCGCGCGAGTTCAATATGATCACGGCTGAGAACGAGATGAAGCCGGACGCGACGCAGCCCCAGCGGGGCCAGTTCAACTTCAACTCCGGCGACCAGATCTACAACTGGGCGACCCAGCGCGGCCTGAAGGTCCGTGGGCACACCCTGGCCTGGCACGCGCAACAGCCGGGGTGGATGCAGAGCCTGAGCGGCAGCAACCTCCGTCAGGCGATGATCGACCACATCAACGGCGTGATGGGCCACTACCGGGGCAAGCTCGCCGCCTGGGACGTGGTCAACGAGGCGTTCAACGAGGACGGCAGCCGTCGCCAGTCCAACCTCCAGGGCACCGGCAACGACTGGATCGAGGTCGCGTTCCGCACCGCGCGGGCGGCCGACCCTTCGGTCAAGCTCTGCTACAACGACTACAACATCGAGAACTGGTCGTACGGCAAGACGCAGGGCGTCTACCGCATGATCCAGGACTTCAAGTCCCGTGGCGTGCCGATCGACTGCGTCGGGTTGCAGACCCACTTCACCGGCGGCAGCTCGCTGCCGAGCAACTTCCAGACCACGCTGTCCAGCTTCGCCGCGCTCGGCGTGGACGTGGCGCTGACCGAGGTCGACGTCACCAACTCCTCCACCACCCAGTACGCCGGGCTGACCCAGGCGTGCCTGAACGTGCCGCGCTGCATCGGCATCACCGTCTGGGGCGTACGCGACAGCGACTCCTGGCGCTCCAACGAGAGCCCGCTGCTCTTCGACGGCGGCGGCAACAAGAAAGCCGCCTACAACTCGGTCCTCAACGCGCTCAACGCGGCCCCCCCGACCGCGACCCCGACCGCGACCCCGACGGTGAGCCCGACCACGAGCCCGCCGCCGAGCGGCGGCGCCGGCCGGATCGTCGGCGTGCAGTCGGGCCGGTGCATCGACGTGCCCAACGCCACGCAGACCAACGGCACCCGCGTCCAGCTCTACGACTGCAACAGTCAGTCGAACCAGCAGTGGACGTACACCAGCGGCAAGCAGTTGAGGGTCTACGGCAGCAAGTGCCTCGACGCGAACGGCGCGGGCACCGCGAACGGCACCGGAATCATCATCTGGGAGTGCAACGGCCAGCCGAACCAGCAGTGGAACATCAACTCCAACGGCACCATCAGCGGCGTGCAGTCCGGCCGGTGCCTGGACGTCTGGGGTACCGGCAACGGCCAGCAGGTCCAGCTGTACGACTGCCACGGACAGACCAACCAGCAGTGGCGGACCGACTTCGGCGGCGACACGCCGCCGACGTCGACCCCGCCGACCACCACGCCGCCGCCGACGGGTGGCTGCGCGCTCCCGTCGACCTACCGGTGGTCGTCGACCGGCGCGCTGGCGAACCCGCAGAACGGCTGGGTCTCGGTCAAGGACTTCACCAACGTGGTCTACAACGGCAAGCATCTGGTCTACGCGTCCAACGTCAACAGCAGCGGCCAGTACGGATCGATGAACTTCAGCCTGTTCACGAACTGGTCCGACATGGCCTCGGCCGGCCAGACCGGAATGAGTCAGGGCACCGTGGCACCCACGCTGCTGTACTTCGCCCCGAAGAACATCTGGGTGCTGGCGTACCAGTGGGGACCGACCTCGTTCAGCTACAAGACGTCGAGCGACCCGACGAACGCAAACGGCTGGTCCTCGGCGCAGACGCTCTCCACCGCCACCCTCTCCGACGCCCCGTACGGGGTGATCGACCAGACCCTCATCGGCGACGACCAGAACATGTACCTGTTCTTCGCCGGGGACAACGGCAAGATCTACCGGTCGAGCATGCCGCTGGGGAACTTCCCGGGCAGCTTCGGCTCGACCTACACGACGGTCATGACCGACTCGACGAACAACCTGTTCGAGGGCGTCGAGGTCTACAAGGTGCAGGGCCAGAACCAGTACCTCATGATCGTCGAGGCGATCGGGAGTCAGGGACGCTACTTCCGGTCGTTCACGTCCACCAGTCTGAACGGCTCGTGGACCCCGCAGGCCGCCACCGAGAGCAACCCCTTCGCCGGCAAGGCCAACAGCGGCGCGACGTGGACCAACGACATCAGCCACGGTGACCTGGTCCGCACCAACCCCGACCAGACCAAGACCGTCGACGCCTGCAACCTGCAGTTCCTGTACCAGGGCAAGAACCCCAGTGCGGGCGGCGACTACAACCTGCTGCCGTGGCGGCCGGGTGTGCTGACCCTCCAGCGTTAGGCGTCACTCCGTTCGCGGAGAACCGGGGCGTGCCCGGCACCGTGGGGTGCGGGGCACGCCCGTCCGAGATCTGCGTCCGGGTACCCACACCGTCGTACCCGGGATGATCATCCTGCTGGCCGGCGCCCTCTCCGTCGCGCTCGCCACGAGCGCCGCCCGGCGGGTGCCCCAGCGGCACTGACCCCCGGCATGCCATTGGGTGGCATCGCTCGCCTGTACCCAAGATCCCGCCAAGGCCGGGGGATAAGCAGGCGGGATTCGGGGCAAGGCAGCAGTGTGATTGAGCTGCTGACCGTTGGACACGGCACAGCCGACCGGGTGCGGCTGGGAGAGTTGCTGACCGGGGCCGGGGTGGCGCTGCTGGTGGACGTGCGACGGTACCCGGCCAGCCGCACCAACCCCGACGTGCACCGCGAGGAGCTTGAGCGGTGGTTGCCCGAGTACGCCATCGACTACCGCTGGGAGCCGCACCTGGGCGGCCGCCGGCACGTCCCGGCCGGGGAGCCCGAGCCGGACACCTGGTGGAAGGTCGCGGCGTTCCGGGCGTACGCCGCCTACACCCGCACCCAGGACTTCGACACGGCGCTGACCGGGGTGCTGGCCGACGCGGCTGAACGCACCACCGCTGTCATGTGCAGCGAGAGCCTCTGGTGGCGCTGCCACCGCCGGCTGATCGCCGACGTCGCGGCGCTCGGTCGCGGGACGCCGGTGGCCCACCTCATGCCGGAGGGGCGGCTCAGCCCGCACCAGCCCGCCGAGGGTGCCCGGCGACTCCCCAACGGGCACCTCTGCTGGGACGGTTGAGGTGCCCGCTCACTCCACCAGGTCGTCGGCGAGCAGGTCCATCAGCAGACCGTCGTGCCAGCGCCCGCCCTCGCCACGCTCGTAACGGCGCAGCACCCCCACCGGGCGGAAACCCACCTTCGCGTACGCGCGGATCGCGGCGCTGTTCGCCGCCGCCGGGTCGATCGTGAAGCGGTGGTGGCCGTACTCGTCGATGAGGTGCCGGGCCAGGGTGCGGATCGCGTCCCCGCCCAGGCCGGCACCGCGGGCCGCCGGTTCGAGGAAGACGTCCAGGCTGGCGTGGCGGTAGTCCGGGTCCGCCTCGGCGTACCACTGGATGGCGCCGACCACCCGGCCGTCGTGCTCGATCGCGTACACGTGCAGGTCGTCGTCGCCGAGGTCGGCGCGGACCGAACCGGTCAGGTCGTCGCCGCCCCGCCACCACCGGCGGACCTCCGGGTCGGCCCGGATCGCGACGAGGGCCTCCACGTCCGCGGCCGTCGCCGGTCGCAGGACAACCGCCCGCCCGCGCAGCACCGGCTCAGCCCCGAACTTCGCCGTGCTCGACGCAGACCGCCGACCAACCCACCGGCAGCACCTGCACCTTCATCCGGCGCCGGCACCGGGGACAGAACCGGGGCGGCTCCAACTCGCGAGCCGACGCGCAGGCCGCGTGGGCGGTGGCCGTCGCCGACTCACCGCACCGGTCGCACCACAGCTCCGTCGTCGTCACGGTCGTCACAGCGTGTCGGAGAGCGCCTTGACCGGCATCTTCAGCTCGGCCAGCAGATCCAGGTCAGCCGTCGCCGGTCGACCCAGCGTGGTCAGGTAGTTGCCGACGATCACCGCGTTGATGCCGCCGAGCAGACCGTCACGGGTGCCCAGGTCACCGAGGGTGATCTCCCGGCCACCCGCGTACCGCAGGATGGTGCGCGGCATGGCCAGCCGGAACGCGGCGATGGCCCGCAGCGCGTCCTTGCCCTCCACCACCGGGCGGTCGCCGAGCGGGGTGCCGGGGCGCGGGTTGAGGAAGTTGAGCGGCACCTCGTGCGGGGCCAGCTCGGCGAGCTGCGCGGCGAACTCGGCCCGCTGCTCGACGGTCTCGCCGAGGCCGAGGATGCCGCCGCAGCACACCTCCATGCCGGAGTCGCGGACCATCCGCAGCGTCTCCCAGCGCTCCTCCCAGGAGTGCGTGGTGACCACGTTGGGGAAGTACGACCTGCAGGTTTCCAGGTTGTGGTTGTAGCGGTGCACGCCCATGTCGACCAGGTCGTCGACCTGCTCCTGGGTGAGCATGCCCAGCGACGCGGCGACCTGGATGTCGACCTCCGCCCTGATGGCGGCGACGCCCTCGCGCATCTGCTTCATGAGCCGGGCGTCCGGGCCGCGCACCGCCGCGACGATGCAGAACTCGGTCGCCCCGGTCTTGGCGGTCTGCTTCGCCGCCTCGACCAGCGACGGGATGTCCAGGTAGACCGAGCGCACCGGAGAGGTGAACAGGCCGGACTGGGAGCAGAAGTGGCAGTCCTCCGGGCAGCCGCCGGTCTTGAGCGAGACGATCCCCTCGACCTCGACCTCCGGGCCGCACCAGCGCATCCGCACGTCGTGGGCGAGCTGCAGAGCGGCGGGCAGGTGCTCGTCGGGCAGGTTCAGCACGGCGAGGATGCCGGCCTGGTCGAGGCCGACACCGTCACCGAGGACCTGGGTCCGGGCCTGGTCGAGGATCGCTGGCATGGCTCGTACCTTACAAGGCGCCCCGATCAGCCGGAATGACCTAACAGCCGTCGATGCCTCGCAGCGAGTGGATCCGCCGGGCGTCGGCGGCGGGTGGTAATTTCGCCCGGCGGGTGTCGGGCTGACCGGCGCGGACGGCGGTGAAGGGGTGACGTGGCGGACTGGCTGGCGGCGCTCGACCGCCGCGCGGAGTTGCGGGCGAAGGCCGGGTTGACCCGGCGACTCAATCCGCGTCCCGCCGACGATCAGATGACCGATCTGGCCGGCAACGACTACCTCGGTCTGGCCACCCATCCGCAGGTCACGGCCGCTGCCGCGGCTGCGCTGTCGGCGTACGGGCTGGGGGCGACCGGGTCGCGCCTGGTGCGTGGCTCCACCGACGCGCACCAGGCGTTGGAGGACGAGCTGGCGCAGTGGCTGGGCACCGACCGGGCTCTCGTCTTCTCCTCGGGCTACCTGGCCAACATCGGCGCGCTGCGGGCACTCGTCCAACCTCGGACGCTGCTCGTCTCCGACGCGCACAACCACGCGTCCCTGATCGACGGCTGCCGGATCTCCGGTGCGGAGACGGTCGTCACCCCGCACGCCGACGTGAACGCGGTGGCTGCCGCACTCGCGGCCGCTCCGGGTCGCCCGGCGGTGGTGGTGACCGAGTCGGTCTTCTCGGTCGACGGTGACCTCGCCCCGCTGGCCCGGCTGCACGCGGTGGCCCGCCGGCACGGTGCGCTGCTGCTGGTCGACGACGCGCACGCGCTGGGCGTGATCGGTCCGGCCGGCGCGGGCGGGGTGGCCGCCGCGAAGCTGTCCGGTGAGCCGGACGTGGTGGTCACCGCCACCCTGTCCAAGGCGCTCGGCGGCGCGGGTGGGCTGGTGGCCGGCCCGGCCGAGTTCGTCAGGCACCTGGTCGAGACCGGGCGTACGTTCATCTTCGACACGGCCCTGCCGCCGGCGGTCGCCGCCGGTGTGCACGCCGCGCTGGGGCTGGCCCGGGCTGGCGACGACCTGCGAGCGGAGCTGTCCGACCGGGTGGGGTTGGCGGTCGACCGGCTGCGTGCGGCCGGGCTGACCGTCTCCGCGCCGGACGCGGCGGTGATCTCGGTGACGGCCCCCGGGCCGGAGGCGGCGACCACCTGGGCCGCCGACTGCCGGGACCGGGGCGTCGCGGTGGGCTGCTTCCGGCCACCGTCCACCCCGGACAGCCGCTCCCGCCTGCGGCTCACGATCAGCGCGGGGGTGCCCCGGGCGGCGTTCGAGCGGGCTGTGGACGTCATCGTGGAAACTGCCCCATGACCGCGTGGGAGGGCCCGGTTCTGGTTACCGGGACTGACACCGAGGTCGGTAAGACCGTGGTGACCGCGGCGATCGCGGCCGCCGCGCAGGCCGCCGGGTTGCGGGTGGCGGTGGTCAAGCCGGGCCAGACCGGTACGGCCAGCGGTGAGCCCGGCGACGTGGACGCGGTCAACCGGTTGGCTGCCCCGCTGACCGGCCGGACCCTGGCCAGTTATCCCGATCCGCTCGCCCCGCTGGCCGCCGCCCGGGTGGCGGATCTGCCGCCGCTGGAGTTGTACGCGGTGGTGGACGCCGTCCGCGCGGAGGCGGACAAGCACGACCTGGTGTTGATCGAGGGCGCGGGTGGGTTGCTGGTGCCGATGGGGCTGCGCCCGTCGGGCGAGCCGTGGACGATGGCCGACCTGGCGGTGTCGCTCGGCGTACCCGCGGTGGTGGTCGCCCGCGCCGGGTTGGGCACGCTCAACCACACCGCGCTGACCCTGGAGGCACTCGACCGGCGTGCGGTGCCCGCCGGCGTGGTGATCGGCGCCTGGCCGACCAGACCGGAGCTGGTGCACTGGACGAACCTCACCGACCTGGTGCCGAACCTGCTCGGCGCGTTGCCCGACGGCGCCGGTGCGATGGACCCGGGGGTGTTCCGGCGGTCCGCGCCGGGTTGGCTCACCCCGGCCCTGCACGGCGTGCTCGACGACTGGCGGGTCTGGGCCGAGGAGAGCGGCTGAACACCTGACTTTCGTCGGTGTCCGCCCAGGTCGGACGTGGGTAGCCTGACCGCCGTGCCGATTTTCGACTTCTCGCCGCCGGGTTTGTCGGACCGGTGGCGTCGGCTGCTGCGGGACGTGCTGCTCTGGGCGGTGGTGGCCGCCCCGGTCGGCTATGCCGGGTTCAGCCCGCCCTATCCGCGGTACGCGTTGCCGCTGGTGGTCGGCAAGTTGGTGCTGCTCGGCGTGGCGGCGGTGCTGGCAAATCGGCGCGCACCGTTGGCGGCCCTCGTGCTGGTGGTGCTCGGGTCGGTCGTCGACGGCAACTTCGTGTTCGCGATCCCGGTCTTCAGCTATCTCGCCGGGCGGCGCAGCGCCTCCGCGGGCCGGGCGGCCGGGGTCTTCGTGTTGATCGCGGCGGGCGGCACGGCGCTCAACCTGGGCGTGCTCGGCACCGGCCCGGCCACCTGGTTCCTGCTCGCCTCGGTGCTGCTGTTCGCCGCGGTGTTCCCCTGGTTGGTCGGGCGGTACCGGCGTCAGCAGCAGGAGTTGGCCGACGCCGGTCGACGGCACGTGGAGGCGCTGACCCGCGAGGAGCGTGGTGCCGCCGAGCGGATCCGGCTGCGGGAACGGGCCCGGATCGCCGGGGAGATGCACGACTCTCTCGGTCACGACCTCAGCCTGATCGCGTTGCGGGCCGCCGCCCTGGAGGTCGCCGCCGACCTGGACGACCGGCACCGGGCCGCCGCGGGGGAGCTGCGGGCCAGCGTCTCCGCCGCCACCGAGCGACTGCACGAGATCATCGGGGTGCTCCGGGAGGAGGGCGGCGCGTCGGTGCGTCCGAGCGGGGAGACCGTCGCCGATCTGGTCGAGGGTGCCCGGGAGGCCGGCATGGCGGTACGCATGGAGGCCGGCCCGGCGGTCGCGGAGTTGCCGGCGATGACCGGTCACGCGGCCCACAGGATCGTCCGTGAGGCGCTGACCAACGCCGCTCGCTACGCACCGGGCGCCCCGGTGGAGGTGCGCCTGACCCGGGACGCTGATCGGGTCGAGGTCGCCGTCGTCAACGGCGCCGCGCCGGCGGGGCCGCTGCCCGCCCCACCGTCGCAGGGCAGCGGGCTGCTCGCCCTCGCCGAACGGGTCCGTCTCTCCGGTGGGACGCTGCACGCCGGCCCGCGTACCGAGGGCGGCTTCGTCGTACGGGCGGTGTTGCCGGCGACCGCGCCGCCGGTGGAGGCGATCGAGGGCGGCGACCAGCGCGGTCTGGTGGAGCGGCCGGTGGACGCCGAGCGGCGGCTGCACGACGCCCGCCGACGGGTGCGCCGCAGCCTCCTGGTGGCGCTCGCGGCGCCGGTTGGCTTCGCCCTCGTGCTCTCCCTCGTCTACTACCCGGTGGCGACCGCCGGGACGGTGCTGGACCGGGCCACCTTCGACCAGATGCGCGTCGGCGCGGCCCGGTCGGAGCTGGCCGGGCTGCCCCGGCGGCAGTTGGATCGCCCCACGCCGGCCGACCGGGCGGACTGCGAGTACTACACCGACGGCAACTTTCCCCTCGCGCAGCCGACCTGGCGGCTGTGTTTCACCGATGGCCGGCTGGTCAGCAAGGAGTGGATCGCGTAGTGAACACCGACACGACCGGGGCAGCGCCGGTCCGGGTCGTCCTGGCCGACGACGAAGCGATGATCCGGGCGGGCGTCCGGGCCATCCTCGCCACCGATCCCGGCATCGAGGTGGTCGCCGAGGCCGGCGACGGGCACGCGGCGGTGGAACTGGTCCGTGCGCACCGACCTCGGGTCGCGCTGCTGGACATCCGGATGCCGCGGATGGACGGGCTGGCCGCCGCCGCCGAGATCCGCCGGGTCGTGCCGGAGACCGCGACGATCATGTTGACCACGTTCGGCGAGGACGACCACGTGGCCCGTGCGCTGGGGCACGGCGCCGACGGGTTCCTGCTCAAGGCCGGCGACCCACGTGAGCTGATCGCGGGCGTGCACGCCGTCGCCGACGGTGGTGCGTACCTCTCGCCGCAGGTGGCCCGCCGGGTGATCGAGCTGGGCGCCGGTCGGTTGGCCCGCCGGCCCGCCGCACGGGACCGTACGGCCGGGCTGACCGAGCGGGAACGGGAGGTGCTGGCCCTGGTCGGGGCGGGGTTGTCCAACGCCGAGATCGCCCGCCGGCTGCACCTGGTGGAGGGCACCGTGAAGAGCTACCTGACCAGCATCTTCACCCGGCTCGACGTGCGCAACCGGGTGCAGGCGGCGATCCTCGCGTACGAGGCGGGGCTGGTCGACGGCTGAGCGGGGGCGGCGCGGCCCCCGCTCAGCCGCCGGCGTCACGCGTCGCGGCGGCGCAGCGCGGCCCGGCCCAGCAGGAGCGCGGCCCCCGCCCAGCCGGCGAGCAGCAGCAGCCCGACGAGGCTGGGGTACGGCTCGGTGTCGCCGGCCAGGAAGTGCGCTCCGGCCACGCCGGGGAACACGTCGGCGATCCGGTTCAGCACGTCGATGTCCGGCTCCTGAAGCGACAACGGCACGATCATCAGGGTGGCGAGGAGCACGGTGATCGTGAGTACCGCGTTGCGCAGCGCGGCGCCGAGGCCCAGGGCGAGCACGCCGATGAGCGCCAGGTAGGCGGCCACCGCCACGATGTCGCCGATCGTGCCGGCCACCGGGGCGCTGCCCCACTTGCCGAGCACCGGTCGGGCCACCAGGGCGCCGACGCCGCCGAGCAGCAGACCGAGGGCGAAGGTGACGGTGCCGGCGACGGCGGCCTTGGCCAGCAGTACGCGGCCACGCGACGGGGTGCACTGGAGCGTGGTCCGGATGGTGCCACTGGTGAACTCGGTGGTGATCGCCAGCAGGCCGAGCGCCAGCACCACGTACTGGGTCAACTCGACCGAGTCGATCAGCACGCTGCCGACGGTGACGATTCCCCGGTCGTCGGTCGGGTCGTCGTTGGTGTTGTCGTTGGCGGCGTAGATGGCCAGCTGACCGGCGCTCGCGGCCATCACCAGCAGCCCGGCCAGCGCCGTCCACCAGGTGCTCGGCACCGAGGAGAGCTTGGTCCACTCGGCGGCCACCGCGCCACCACGGGTACTGATGCTCATCGCGCCCCACCTCCGGTCGTTCCGCCCGCGTACTCGACGCTGTCGGCGGTCAGTTCCATGAACGCCTGCTCCAGCGACGCGCCGTGCGGGCTCAGCTCGTGCAGTCGTACGCCCAGCTCGTGTGCCAGGTCCCCGACGCGGTCGGCGGTGGCGCCGGTGACGGTCAGCTCGTTGCGGTCGGCCGCCTGCACTGTCGCGCCGGCGGCGGTGAGGCGCGCGGCCAGGGCGGCGAGGCCGTCCGGGTGCGGGCTGCGGACCCGGACCGCGACCGCGCTGCCGGCGATCACCTCGTCGGTCGGGGCGTCGGCGAGCAGTCGTCCCCGGCCGATCACCACGAGCTGGTCGGCGGTGAGCTGCATCTCGCTCATCAGGTGGCTGGAGACGAAGACAGTCCGTCCCTGGTCGGCCAGCGAGCGCATGAGCTGCCGCACCCAGCGCACCCCGTCCGGGTCGAGGCCGTTCACCGGCTCGTCGAACATCAGCACCGGCGGGTCGCCGAGCAGCGCGCCGGCGATGCCGAGCCGCTGGCCCATGCCGAGGGAGAGGGTCCGTCCCGGTTTCCTGGCGGCCCGCGCGTCCAGCCCGACGGTGTCGAGCACCTCGTCCACCCGACGGGTGGGGATGCCGTTGCTGCGGGCGATGGCCAGCAGGTGCGCCCGGCCGGAGCGGGCCGGGTGGATGGCGCGGGCGTCGAGCAGCGCCCCGACCTCGTGCAGCGGCCGGCGCAACTCCCGGTACGGGCGCCCGCCAATGAGGGCCTGCCCGGCGCTGGGACGGTCCAGCCCGAGGATCATCCGCATGGTGGTGGACTTGCCGGCGCCGTTGGGGCCGAGGAACCCGGTGACCCGGCCGGGCGCGATGTCGACGGTCAGGGCGTCGACCGCGACGGTCGCCCCGAACCGTTTCGTCAACCCACGTAATGTGATCATGCGCTGACGCTAGGCGCGCGGCCCCCTGCCGCACCGCGCCCGAACGGCAGCACCCGACCCTGACTTTCGTCAGGTCGCGGCCGGGTCGGTCAGCGGACGTAGTCCTCCAGCAGAGCCGGTGTGAGCCCGGCCCGGTGGATCGCCTTCAGCGCCGCGAGCAGGTCGTCCATCAGCGCCGGCCGGAAGTGCATGAGCAGCACGTCGCCGGGCTGGACGAGCCTCTCCGGGGTCTGGTAGCGCACCTTGCCCTCGTGCACGGTCTCGGTCCAGTGGAAGACCGCCTTCGCGCCGCAGTCGTGCGCGGCCCTCAACGTGGTGGCGTCGTGCTCGCCGAACGGTGGCCGGAACAGCGTCGGTCGCTTGCCGAACAGCGCCTCCAGCTTGTCCGCGGCACCGCAGATCTCGTGCCTCTGCCGGTCGTACGACCGGCCGGCCAGCGAGGTGTGCGTGATGGTGTGGTTCTCGACGACCCCGCCCGCCACCATGATCTGCCGGAAGTAGACGTCGTGCTCCTCGGCGGCCGGTGAGTTCAGGAACATCGTGACCGGGATGTGCGCCCGCCAGATGAAGTCGGCCACCTCGGGCGGACGGGCCAGCCCACCGTCGTCGATGGTGATGAAGGCGACCCTCTGATCGGTCGGCAGGCGGTGCCAGAACTGGGCCGCGCCGGTCTCGGGCAGCGGCACCGGTTGCGGCGGTGGCGCCTCGGGGAAGGTCGGCACTTGGGACACGTACCAGTCCAGGCTCCCGGGCACGGGCTTCGTCGTCGGGGACGGCGAGGTCGACGGCGCGGCAGGCGAGGCGGACAGGGCCGGCTGGTCCGTGGCGATCCGTCGGACGTGCAACGCCGGTCCGGCTGTGCAGGCACTCAGCACCAGCAGGGCCAGAAGTGTTACGACGGCGAGGATCCGACGCGCAGGGGTCGCTGACACGCCCGGAAACCTACCGAACAGAGATCAGGATCTCCTCAGGCCGGTGCCCCGGACGAGCGCCGGACGACGAAGGCGTCGGGCATCCGGAAGGTGAGATTGTCCGGGCACCAGGGCGGACGTACCACCCGCACCCCGTCCAGCAGCGGCGCTGCCTCGGCCACCACCACGGCCGCCTCCATGCGGGCCAGCACGTCACCGACGCAGCGGTGCGCGCCCGCCCCGAACGCCAGGTGCCGGCGGGACCCGCGCTGACCCGGGCGGAACTCGTCGGGGGACTGCACGACAGCAGGGTCCCGACCGGCGCGACCCAGCCACAGCACGAGACTGCTGCCGGCCGGCACCGCCGTGCCGCCCAGCGTGCTGTCCGTCGCCGCCACCCGCCGCCAGGTGACGATCGGAGGCTCCAGCCGCAGCCCCTCCTCCACCACGTCGGCCACCGCGACCTCGCCCGTGCGCAGGCCGGCCCGGACCGCGGGCTCACCGGCCAGCCGGTGCAGCAGCAGGGTGAGGAACTGCGAGGTGGTCTCCTGCCCGGCGACCAGCAGGAAGAAGAGCGCGCCCACCACCACGTCCGGCGGGTGCCCGGCCGCGCGCAGCTCAGCGGCCAACCCGCCGCCGGTGGTCGCGAAGTCGCGCAGTACGCGGTGGAACCGCCCCACCTCGGCGGCGAGGGTCACCTGCCGGTCGCCGTCCAGCGGGGCCCAGAACAACTCCAACGCGGCACGGGCGAACTCCTTGACCGCGCCGACCGGAGCGTCCGGCAGCTCCACCAGCCGGGCCAGCACCAGCAGCGGCAGGTCGGCGGCGAGTTCCGCGTACAGGTCGACCGGCTCGCCGGCGTCGAGGGCCGCGCCGAGCCCAGCGACCCGGTCCCGGACCAGCGCCGTCAGCCACTGCCGCTGCGCGGCGACCCGGGCGGGGTGCAGCGCGTCCGCGACGATCGCCCGGATCTGCGGGTGGCTCGCGCCCGAGTTGTTGGCGAGAGTCGGCGGCAGCCGGAACCGGTGCGCGGCCAGCACCCGCAGCGCGGTCACCGGCATCGGCGTCACCGCGTCCAGCGCGTTGTCCGGCCGATAGGTGACCGGGTCGGCGAGGACCTGACGGACCAGCGCGTGCCGGGTGACGACCAGGTGCGTGCCGCCGACGTGGTCCGGCACCCGGGCCACGTCCGGCCATGCGGGGTCGGTCACCTGCGCCCAGCTGCGGAACAGCACCCGGACACGCTAGCCGGGGGCTCCCGGCAGCCCGGCGCGCAACCTCCAGACGGTGGTGCGCTTCACCCGGACGCTCTCCAGAGCCTCCGGCACCGGCACGTCGTACGCCGCCAGCTCGTCGAAGCGGTCCCGGGGCAGGAACGCCCGGCCGGGGTCGCCGACCAGCGCCGGTGCGCCGGCCCGGGTGGCGCGCAGCAGGAACCGCAGCACCCGGCGGGCCATCGCGTCGCTGTAGAAGACGTCACCGGCGAGCACCACCTCGGCGTCGCCGGCGTCGCCGTCGAGGATGTCGCCGAACTCGGCGTCGACGCGTACCCCGTTGGCTTCCGCGTTGAGGGCGACCGCCGCCACCGCCAGCTCGTCCACCTCGACGGCTCGCACCGACGCCGCGCCGGCGCGGGCGGCGGCGATGGCCACCAGACCGGAGCCGGAGGCGAGGTCGAGCACCCGGCGGCCGGCGACCAACTCCGGGTGGTCGGTCACGTAGCGGGCGAGCGCCTGCCCGCCGGCCCAGGCGAACGCCCAGAACGGCGGCGGCCGATCGGTGGAGAACTCGCCCTCGGTCAGCTCCCACAGCCCGATCGGTTCGTCCGCCTGGTGCAGGCGCACCTCGGGGACGAACGGGACCGGGGCCAGCCGGGCGTGCAGCCGGACGAACGTGCTGGAGAGCTCGGACACGTCGCCGATTGTCCCAGCGGCCCGGTGTCCGGCGTGTCGCGGGGGAGCGGTGACCGGTTCACCACCGTCGGTGAAAACCCACCCCGTCCTTGCCGGCCGGTGCGAACACACCCGTCTGGTCCGGCCGACGGGCCGCTCCTAGCGTTGCTCAGTGGAGACGACCGAACGGAGGGCGGCGGTGGTGACGGTGTGGCGGAATGCGGTGCGGGTAGGGGTGGTGCTGGCCTGTCTGAGCGGGGTGGAGCTGGCATTGGCCGCTCCGGCGCAGGCGGCGTTCAGCACCGAACTGAGTGGGCTGCCGGCCCGGTTCACCGCCGGCGAGCAGGTGCGCACGGTGTCCGCCGTCGTCTCCCGGACGGACCGGCGCGGGGGCTGCGTGAAGGTGCGCTGGTCGATGGTGCTGAGCGTGCAGGGCCTCCGGCTCGACCAGGTGAAGATGGACCGGGTGGAGGAGACCGGTGACTTCCCGCTGCAGATTCAGACCGACGGTGACGTGGCCCGGTTGACCGACCGGCAGCTCGACCCGGGCACGCTCTGCCCGGGGCGCACGGTCACCGCCCGCTACCGGGTGGCCTTCGCCGAGGACGTCACCCAGGGGCGGGTCACTCTCGCCGCCGAGGCGTACGACGCCAACGCGCGACTGCTGGCCCGACAGACGGCCACCCGCTCGGTGGTGGGTGCGCCTGGCACCCCGACCAGCACGCCGAAGCCGACCGCCACCCCGTCGGAGCGCAGCGAGACACCGAGCGCGCCGGCCGAGGAGGAGAGCACGTCCGCCCAGGAGCCGGTGGGGGACTACCCGGTCGACGCCGCGCCACCGGCGCCCGGACGCCCGGTCTCGCAGACCGGCGGGTTCGGGGTGGTGCAGGCCGCGTTCCTGCTCGGCGGGCTGCTGCTCTTCCTCGGAATGGGGTTGCTGATGCGGCTACGGCACCTGACCCGGGCTGCGGGCGCAGATGCCACGGAGCCCGACGACCCACCGGTTGACCGGCGCTGGGAGCGGCCCACCACCGCCGACCGTTGGCGACCGGCCCGCCGCTGACCTGGGGGCCGTGGGGGCCGGCGGACCTGCCGCCGACCCCCACGGTTTCTCAGTTGGAGAACGCCTGGAACTCGGCGATCCTGACCTGCGACCGGGCCGGACTGGCCGTCGCGCAGTCCGTCGTGGTGGCCGGGTCGTCGTCCTGCTCGCCCGCGTAGTGCGGGCCACCGGTGCACTGACTCGCCAGCACCTCCAGTCGCAGGTGGGTGGCGACGGTGCTGGGCACCGCGAACGTCCGGAGGTTGATGTCCCGGCTGTACGCCCGGTACGCCCCGCCGGGGAACGCGTCGCCCGCGCTCGTGTAGATGCGCTGCCACCGCGCCGGGTCGGCGCAGTCGGTGGTCGTCGCGTTGCAGGCGGACACCGCGAACGAGCGCAGCGCGCTGAGCGCGTTCTGACTGCCGGTGTCGGCGTCGCCGGCGATCGCCGGGCGCAGCATCGCGCTGACGTTCACCCGCTTGACCGTCTGCGGGGCGCCCCCGGGCAGCGCCACGGTGAGCTGCCGGCCGGCCACCCCGTCCAGGGAGGCCCAGTTCGTCGCCTCGGTGTCGTCGGCGACCCGGTCCAGGTTGACCCCGTCGCCGGTGATCGTCGCCCCGGACGCGGTGGACGCGAGGTTACGGCTCATCCGCAGGTCCACGTACCCGTCCTGACCGGCCCGGGCGACCACGCTGAGCCGCTGGTGCCCGAAGCCGGGCGCGACGGCCAGCAGGTCGTACGTGCCGGCCACCATCTCCACGGTGTCCGGGATCGGCGTCGCCGGGTCGGTGTCGGCGATCGGCGTCGCCCGCGCCTCGTACGTCCCGACGTACACCCGGATCGGCGCGTCGGCGCTGTCCCCGCGTGGACGGAGGGTCAGCGTGGCGTTGCCACCACGCGGCGAGGCGAAGCTCGGCGTCGGGTCGGTGTCGGTGGCGCCGTTGGTTGCGGCGTCCCGGCCCATCCCGGAGCGGGCGAACTCGGCCCAGATCAGGTCCTGGTTGGCACCACCGAAGCGGAGCAGGTCGGCGGTGAGCATGTTGTCCCGCATGTCGAGCATGCTGACCTGGCTGGCGGCCTGGAGCAGGAACGAGTCGAACACCAGTTGCGACCAGCGCCGATTGCCCGGGCACTGGTCGGCGGCGACCTTCCCCTGTGCGCAGTCGAGCTGCCGCTGCGGGGTGCCGAGGCCGTACCGCTTGACCAGCGCGGAGCGGACCCGGAAGTTGGTGGCGCCCCAGATCTCCCCGTCGGCGTGCACGGCCGGGCCGCCGGTGTTGTAGCCGATGTCGGAGTAGTTGAGCGGGCTGCGGCTGAGGTCGTAGTTGCGGATGCCGCTGACCAGGTTGCCGGTGACGTAGCCGCCGGTGATGAAGGGCGTCTCGCCGGGCGCGCGCAGCCCGTGCTGGAAGAGGTACTCGGCGGCGAGCAGGTCGCCCCACGACTCACCCATCGCCCCGCCCTGGTGGCCGCTGATCCCGCTGTCCGGGCCGGCGATCATCCGGTTGGTGATCGCGTGGGTGTATTCGTGGCCGATCACCGTCATGTCGTAGTCGCCGTCCACACACGGCGGGTACGGCCCGCCCGCCTGGGGCTGCCACAGGTACATGTTGGTGGTCGGCGGTAGCCCGTCGCGCGGGGTGCCCTGGTTGGCGTTGTTCCGGTTGCCGGTCAGCGCGCCCTGCTGGGCACGGCCCTGCTCGGCGTCACCGCCCAGCCCGGCCGGGGTGAGGTTGACCGCCTGGAGGTTCCACGCCGACTCGGTGAAGCCCAACTGGTACGACCAGTCGTGCATCCGGTTGTGCATGGCGAACAGGTTGGCGATCGACGCGTCGGCGTCGTTGCGTTGGGCGGAGGTGAACACCTCCGGGTTGCACTTCGACTGGTGCCACTGGTCGGTGAAGGGGTATTCGTAGCGACGGTCCGGGCTGGTGGGCGCCGGGACGACGGGGGTGCCGGCACCCCAGGAGAGCACCGTGTTGGCCGAGTTGCCGCGCGAGGTGAAGGTCGGCGTGCCGGTGGCCGCGTCGACGTCCCACGGCTGGCCGGTGGCCGGGTCGCGCCAGGCGGCCTGGCAGCCGGGTGCCGGGTCGCCGCACCAGCGCACCCGGGGGTCCTGCCCGGGGCCGAGGTCGCGGGGCGGGGTGGCCGGGAAGACCGCCCAGCTCGGGTTGTCGGAGTCGAAGTCGACGAGGTCCTCGCGGACCAGCACCTGCCCGGTGCTGCCGTCCACGTAGGTGGTGAACGCGGCCGGGTGCTCGGTGTCCGCGCCGATCATGGTCACCTCGTAGGCGGCCCGTGGCCCGTCCAGCGGGGTGGGTACGGCCACCGACCGGATGGTGTGGCTGGCCACCGCGCCGGGGGTCAGCTTGGCGTCGGCGAGCGCGGCGGCGTACGCCTGCTCGGCGGTGCGGGTCGCGGGTGCCGGTGTTCCGGCGTTGCGGGCCAGCGAGGAGCTGACCGAGAGCACCGTGCCCTTGGCGACCGCGAGGGTGACGAGGCCGTCCGGCCCGGCGGGCAGGTCGCCGAACCGTTGCCGGAGGGTGACCACGGCACCGCTGCCGATCGGCCGGACCAGCACGCGTTCCATGGCGGCCACCGAGGCGGCGTCCAGCCCGAACAGGTCGCGGTTGGCGGTCAGGTAGGCGCGTGCGGCGGCCTCCGGGTCGGCGGGCAGCCCGGTGGCGAGAGGGGTACGACCGGGGCCGAGCGCCTGCGGGGTGCCGAGTCGGTTCCACCGGACGTCGGGGTCGGCGGCGCGGGCCAGGCCGCGCTGGCGGGCGTCGGGTGCCGCCGTACCGGTGCGGTTGTCGACGTCTGCGGGCTCGTGGCCCTCGGCGAACGGTCCGGAACTGCGCGCGGCGGACGCCGCGTTGCCGGTGGGGGCCGCGGTGCTCACGCCGGTGGGGAGCAGCGCGGCGACCGTCGCCGTCGTTGCCAGGACGGCGATGAGCCGGCGTCGACGCCGGCTCATCGGGGGTAACCACTCCGGTTGTGGCACGGGACCTCCTCGTGGGAGCGGGATGGCCGGCGAATCGCCGACCGTCAGTGCGCGATAACGCATGTGCATCTGTGGATATCAGTCGATCGTGATGGCGGCAAGGGCTGGGGGCGCCCACGGGCCAGGAGTTCGAAGTCTTCGCCCGGGTTCCGGTGATCGACATGCTGATCGGCGACGACCGGCCACGGGCATTCCACGTCGCGCACGACGGCGGCCACCACCTACGGTGGCGGCCGTCGAGCTGGTGCCGCCGCTGCGGCGGCGGGTGAAGGATGGGCGGGTGCTCGCCCCAACGGCGGCGACGGCACACGGGGGCGTCCACCGCCGGAGCGTGACGCCGCGGGAGGGTCAGTCGCTCGGCGCCCAGTCGGGGTCGCGGCCGAAGGCGGCCAGGAGGTGGTCCTGCTCGTCGGCGTCGTCGGGCACCCGCACCCCGGTCCGGACCAGGTTGTTGCGCCGGTAGTCGTCGATCTCGTTGGCGAACCACCGTGCGGCCACGCGCACGGCGTCCGGGTCGAGCCGAGGCTGTACGCCGATCGCCACCGCCACGTCCCAGCCGTGGATGAGGTGCTCGGCGAGGAGTTGCTGGAGGTATTCCGCGGCGGGGGTGTCGCCACCGGAGAGGTGCACGGTGCGGTCGATCGTGCCGGGATGGGTGGCGGCGATCTCGGCCTGCGCGGCCGCCTCCCGCGCCGCCGTGATCGGGTCGGCGCCGAGCTGGTCACCGTCGAGTCGGTCGCCGACCTCCTCGATGGTCCGGCCGGCCAGCAGCGGAACGCTCCACCGGTCCTCGTTCACCACGTGGTTGACCAGCGTGCGCACGTCCCAGTCCGAGCAGGGTGTCGGGTCGGACCACTGGCCGGGCTCGACCTGGTCCACCCGGTCGACGAACTCGGCCAGGCTCCGGCGGTACGCCTCCAGCAGATCCATGCTGCCGATTGTTCCGGTCCACGGGGCGGGCCGAGCCGTTTTCCCCGGCCTGGTGTGGGTGATTGCGCTGGCCGCCCGGCTCAGTCCAGGTCGGTGGGGTCCAGGCCGAGCTCCCGGGCGGTGACCAGCCGGACCCACTCGCCGAACTGCCGGCGGGAGATCACCCGGTCGTGCACGGCGAGTTGGACGGCGAGGCCGTCCATGACCGCGCTGATCCGCCAGGCGGCCCCGTCCGGGTCGGCGCACTGGAAGGTGCCGTCGGCCACGCCCGCCGAGATCACCGCCGCCAGGTCCTGACGCCAGCGCAGGTCGAGTCGGCGGGAGACCTTCTCCAACTCCGGCGTACGCAGTGACTCGGACCAGCCGTCGATCCACATCGACCAGGAGGCACCACGGCCGGCCGGGGTGTAGAGCTTGAGGATCCGGCGGAGCTTGGTCAGCGGTGGGGCCGAGGACCGGGTCACCACGTCCAGTCGGGCGAGATCCTGCTCGACCGCGTACGCGAACGCCTGTGAGAGCAACCGCTCCTTGGTGGCGAAGTGGTAGAAAACCAGTGCCTGACTCACGCCGGCGGCCTGCGCCACATCCGCCGTTCGGGTATTGGCCAGCCCGCGCTCCACGATCACGTCACAGGCGGTGCGCAGCAGGGCATCCAGGCGGATCTCGGCCGCACGTCTCGTCACGACCGTTACCGTAGCCCATCCGAGTGAACACGAACAGTTACCACCGCACCCTGATCCGCGCTGCGACAGTCGGAAGCCGGACACTTTCTCAGGCCCTCTTCGGTCGTTTTCCAAGGAGTGTCCGTCGAGGTCCGCCGGCACGAGCTGATGCGCGCGTACACCCTTCTCGCGACCTGCGACACGATGATGACGATGATTGCCTAATGGTTTCGGAGGGTGAACGTCCGCAACGAATGACGGCATCAGACCAGCCCCCTAGGAAGCCCTGCGGGATGGCGCTGATCCCACCCGCGCCGAGGGTGGGACGCGCCGAGGCGACCCCGAGTTGGCAGTCGTTCACCGGCTCGGCTAAAGTTCTCATCCGTCACCCGGGAACGTCCGGGGGCGTGCGGACGTAGCGCAGCTGGTAGCGCATCACCTTGCCAAGGTGAGGGTCGCGGGTTCGAATCCCGTCGTCCGCTCGGAGCTGCCGCCACGCATGACGGGGGCAACCTCGGTGGGGTGGCCGAGAGGCGAGGCAACGGCCTGCAAAGCCGTCTACGCGGGTTCAAATCCCGTCCCCACCTCGGCAACAAGCACGGGCGATTGGCGCAGTGGGAGCGCGCTTCCTTGACACGGAAGAGGTCACTGGTTCAAACCCAGTATCGCCCACCACACAGAACGGCTCGTCACCGAAAGCCCGGTGACGAGCCGTTCTGCTTATCCCTGGGCTCATCCGACGCTGAGCCGGTAACCGATCCCGCGAACGGTGTGCACGCGCAGGGCGTCGTCGGCGGCGCGCAGTTTGCGGCGTAACCGCTTGACGGCCGAGTGCAGGATCGACGTGTCGCCCAGGTACGCGCAGCCCCAGACCGACTCGAAGAGCCTCTCGTACGTCCAGACTCCGAGCGGTGCGGTGGCGAGCTGGGTGAGCAGGCGACGCTCGAGTCGGGTCAGGGCCAGCGGTTGTCCACGCCACGTCACCAGATGGCCGAGCGGGTCGATCGTGAGGTCACCGAGACTGGTCCGGCCGGCGGTGCCGGCGGGAGCGGCTGCGGCGGGAGTGGGAACGGCTGCGGAGGTGGAGAGCCGCGCCGGCCGGCTGCTGGCGGGCGGGCCGATCATCGCCTGCAACTCCGCGAGGTCGGTGCAGATCACCAGGGTGCCGAGGCCGTTCAGGCGCCGCACCATCCGCTCGCGCACCGACACGTCGGCGGTCACGCAGAATACGAGGGACACATCGTCGATCACTGTTGTACCTCCCCAGGGCCAGTGAAAGACAACGCTGTCTGAACCCCGTAGTCAATGGTTTCCGCACCCCGTGACCCACTCGGGTTCGCTGACTACACGCTCTCCGCTTCGCCCGCACACCGCGTTCTACGCGAAGTCGCGCGGATCAGGCTGGCTCAGAATCTCCCGTTCGACCGTCGCGGCCACGCCCTCCGCCGGGATTCCGGACATCTGGGCACAGGCCGGCACGAACAAGGTCAGGTCGGTGGTTTCGGCGCCGAGGCGACCAGGCCGTCGACACCCTGTGACCGGCGGTACTTTGTCGAACGTTCCAGATAGCGGGTAGCGTTCAGGCATGGCACGCACCCGTGAGTTCGACCTCGACGCCGCGGTCAACGCGGCGATGGAGGTGTTCCGGACCAAGGGCTACGAGGGCACCTCGATGCGCGACCTCGCCGAGGCCACCGGCCTGGGCAGCGGCTCGATCTACGCCGCGTTCGGCAGCAAGGACGGCCTCTACCTGGCGGTGCTCGACCTGTACCGGCAGCGCTACGCCACCCCGATGGTCGATCTGCTGCGCTCCGGCAACGACGCGCGAGCGGTCATCCGTGAGATGTTCGTCGGCACGGTGGACGACATCACCGGCGACGGCCAGCACCTCTCCTGTCTCATCGTCGGCGCGTCGATGGAGCGCGCACACCAGGACCAGCGGGTCGCCGACCGGCTCCGGTCGACGACGCAGTCCCTGGAGTCGGCGCTCTACGACCTGCTGGCCGACGCCCAGCTGCGGGGCCAGATCACGTCCGCTCGCAGCGCCACCGATCTGGCCGGCTTCCTGGTGACCAGCCTCCAGGGTCTGCGGGTGATGGGTGCCATCAACCCGGACCGGGCGGCGCTGACGCGCTACGCCGAGGTCGCGCTCACCTGCCTGGACTGAGTGGGGTGTCGCGCGCACGGGCCGACCACCTCGATCGAGGCGGCCGGCCCGTGACGTTGAGCCCTCACAGCGGAGGCGCGATGTCCCGCCGCTCCTCGACCTGGCGGTATTCCACCGGCTGCTCGGTGGTGGTGACGACCTGGCGGCGGCGACTGAAGATCAGCGTGGTCATGATCAGGCCGAGCACGCCGGCTCCCATCAGGATCCAGCCGACCACGTCCAGGTCGATGCCGCCGACGCTCGCATCCAGCGCGAAGGTGAGAATCGCGCCGAGCGCGATGAGGAAGATGCTGGTGCCGATACCCACGACAGCCTCCTTAAGGGGGTGTGGTGTGCTGTCGAGATTCCTCAATACCCCGCTGCCGACCAGTGCAACCGCAACCGCCCAGGGTGCCGCGCCAAGCGATCTTGGCGTCAGGTAGAGTTCACCTGTCGCCGGCGGTTGTCGGGGACGTGCGGACGTAGCGCAGCTGGTAGCGCATCACCTTGCCAAGGTGAGGGTCGCGGGTTCGAATCCCGTCGTCCGCTCGCGATGTGCCCCACGGGGCCACCACGGGCGATTGGCGCAGTGGGAGCGCGCTTCCTTGACACGGAAGAGGTCACTGGTTCAAACCCAGTATCGCCCACCACCCTGGCAGCCGGGCTCCGCCCGGTTCTGCCAGTAACCGGTTACTCGCCGGCGCGGAGAACCTCGCTCAGCCGGTCCCGTCGCCGCAGCGCCGACTCGACAGGTATGACCGCGGCGGCCGTCGCCAGCAGCGCCACGCTCACCAGGCCCAGCAGCCACCACGGCAGCACCGCCGCCGGTTCGGTGGCTTGGCCGGTGAGCAGCCGCAGGTCGAGCGGGCCGAGAGTCAGGCGTGCGAGCAGGGCCCCGAGTGGCGGGCCGCACACCGCAACGACCACGACCGGCGGCAGCAGCTCTCCGGCGGCGACCCAGCGGGCGTCGCGCGGCCGCAGGCCGAGGGTCCGCAGACGGGTCAGGGTCTGCCACCGCTCCGACGCGCCAGCGGCGGCGGCGAGCGTGAGGCCGAGCAACCCCAGCGCCAGCAGCACCGCGGCGGCCGTCCACGCCAGCCGTAGCAGCCCAGCGGTCAGCGGAGCCACTCGCTGCGCCCGCAGGACGTCCGTGCGCAGCACGACGTCGGCGGCTACGCCGGTGTTCGACATGGCCCGCGACGCGCCGGGGCCGGTCACCCAGACGGTGTTCGGAACGGCGGGCAGCCCGGCGTCGGCGAGGGCCTCGGCGTCCACTATGACGATGTCGTCGGCACCGCCGACGGAGGGAGCGGTACCGACCGCGGCGAGACGAATCGCCGGGGCACCGTCGCGGGGTAGCTGCAGCTGCGTGCCGGTCCGCAGGTTGCCGTCGCTCGATCGGACCAGCGCTGGGACGTCCCCGGGGCCAGGGCCGGGTGTCGTGAGGCGTGCCAGCGCCGGCGCGTCGGGCAGCGGAGTGGTGGCCAGCAGACGCTGGAACGCGGCGGCGTCCACGATGACCAGACGTGGGGTGAGCAGTGTCGATTCGGTGAAGACGCGTGCCGAGTCGGTCACCTGCGCGACGACGACCTGCCCTACCCCGGGTGCGGCGGCGATGCGCTCGGCGAGTGCGGGCGTGGCTGCCTCGGCGTCGGTGCCGACGTCGAGGCGGGCGTCGGCGCCGACGGTGCTCCACGCGCCGTCGTCCAGACCCCGGGTGACGGTCGTGCCGAGGATGAGCGCGAACGACGCGAGCGCCGCGGTGCTGACCAGAACCAGCAACGGCAGCGCGCGCCCGGCCGTTGTGGCCGCCTGGGCGGCACCGAACACGGCCAGCGGGCGGCGCGAACGCAGGGCCCCTCGGAGCGCGAACCGTGCCCCGAGGGGCAGCAGCCGGAGCAGGACGAGCGCGCCGACGAGCGCGCCCAGAGTGAGGGCGCTGATCGGCAGGATCAGGTCGCCGGTCAGCTCAGCGGTGTCGCCGTCGGAGGCGACGGGCAGGAGCCCACGCTGGTGCAGCGTGACGAAGGCGGCGACCGTGGCGATCAGGACCGCGGCCTCCACTGCGGCGCGGCGCAGTTGGCCGGTGGCCCGGATCCAGCGTCGGGCGGCCGGGTTGGCGGGTTGGCGCCGGTCGCGGCTGGCGCGGGCGGCGGCGAGGGTGCCGAATGCCGGCCCCGCGACGGCGCCGGCCAGGACCACGGGGACGGCCCAGGTCCAGGAGACGCCCGGAGCGGCCGCGCGGGCGAACGCGAGCCCGACGGCGGCGGCCGACAGGGACACCACTGTGGACTCGATGATCAGTTCCGCACCGAGGTCGGGTAGCGCCGCCCCACGCTGCCGGGCGGCGCTCAGCACCGGGGTACGGCGGCGGACCAGCAGGTCGGCGGCGAGCAACAGGACCAGTGCGGTGGCGCTCAGCACTCCGGTGAGCAGGACGGCGGCCTGTGCGAAAGCAGCGCTGTTCCGTGTACGGGCGTCGCGTAGGGCGGTGTCGAGCTGCGACTCCCACTTCAGGGTCTGGCCGCGGTCGCTTGATGAGCCGGAGGCTGCCTTGAGCTTGACCACCTGGCTGGCGAGCGCCACGGTGGCGTCCCAGCTGAGCGCGTCGGGAGCGGGTGCGAAGTGGACGGTACGGCGGAGTTGGTCCTCGTCGATGGCGAGCCGGGCGTCCGGCAACGACTCGCGCGACAGCAGGCCGGCGAACCGGGTGATGCCCACGCCGTCGGCGCCGGCCACGGGGCGCAGGAGTGCAGGAGCCAGGAGCCAGGCGGGGTCGGCGCTGTCCGCGGGTCGGTAGATCCCGCTGACCCGGATGTCCTTGTCGCGACCCTGGCCGTCCCTGACCGGGATTCGGTCGCCGGGGCCGAGATCGAGTGCGGTGGCGTCCTCCTCGGAGAGGCCGACCTGCACCGGCCAGGGCGGTCCGTCGTAGGGGGTCTCGACGTACTCGTCGGAGACGGTGGGGCCGGGTGGGCTGCCGGCGATCCAGGTCACGTCCGGGCCGCCGAGGTCACCGGCCAGGTAGGTGAACTGGAAGGTACGCGGCACGCTGCCGCCGGTGATGTTGAGGACCGGGCCGTTGACAGCGGCGACGGGTGGGAGCAGCGCGGCGTCCAGGTCGGGGCCGAGCGCGTAGGTCGCCTGGGCGCGGAAGTCGTCGAGCTCCTCCGCGAGGCGGGGCATCCGGACCCGTCCGCCGGTCGGCCCGTCGTCGCGTTCCCAGTTGGCGTGCACGAGGACGTTCGAGTCGTGGCCGGCGCGGCGGACCGTGTCCTGGACGGCCTCGTCGGCGGCGGCGCGCAGCAGCGCCGGCACGGCTCCGGCGAGCAGCGTGACGGCCGCGATGACGACGGCGGTGAGCAGCAGTGGCCCCGCGTCGGTGCGGCCACGGCCGCGGATGCTGGGCCAGTGCAGCGCCGGCCACCGGCGGGTCAGCCACCGGTTCACGGTGACACCCGCAGGTGCGCGGCGTCGGCCCGGCGGACCTGGACGGTTACCACGACGGCGACCGCCAGCACGCATCCGGCCAGCAGTACGGCGAGCAGTGCGGCCTCGGCTGGCCACGGCCAGTGTGGCTGGGTGGCCGGGACGGGCGCGGCGCCGGTGTCGGAGCGCACGAGCAGGGGAGCGACGACGCGGGTGGCGAGCGCGCCGACGACGGCGCCCGCCGCGAGCAGGGGCAGCAGAACGCCGGCGTGCTGGCCGAGCAGCACGGCCCGGATGCCGCGCCGGGACATCCCCAGGCCGCGCAGCCGCGCCACCTCGACGGCGCGGACCTGTAGATCACAGGTGACGTGCAGGACGACGCCGGCGAGCAGCAGCAGGGCCGCAGCCGGGACGATGAGCCGGAGCGCGGCCGGCAGCCCGGCGCGCAGCGGGCCGCCGGTGAGGCGGGCGGTCTCCGCCTCGCGGGTCGCGACGGTGCCCAGGTGCAGGGCGGTGGCCCGCTCGGCGGCGCCGGCACCGGCCGGGTGGCCGACCCACCAGGCGTCGACCGGGAACGTCAGGTCGCCGGTGACGGCGCGTGCGCGGGACAGCGTGTCCAGGTCGGCCAGGACGGCTACGGCGCCGGGGGCGGACGGTACGGTCGGCACGACCTCGGTGACGACGACCGGGACGGGCGTGATGCCGACCGTGACGCTGAGCTGGCTGCCGTTCTCGGCACCGACCTCGCTGGCAAAGCGGGCGGAGACGGCGACGGGCACCGGGCCGGGGTCCGGGAAGGCGGTGGCGACGAGGGTTCGGGCGGCGTCCTCGGCACCGTCGAGGTCGACGGTCGCGGCCATCCGAAGCGCGGATCCCGTCGGCGTGGCGGACACCATGACGGTCGGGTCTCTCAACTTGCTCGGGACCGGCGGTGCGGACGTGGCGGTCCAGTCCGATCCGTCTGTGGATCTCTCCGTCGACCCGGCGGGCGGCACGGTGAGCGTGACGGCTACGGCGACGGGTCCGCCAACCGCGTCCGCGGTGACCGGCAGGGCGACAGCGACGAGGCGTTGCCCGTCAGCCGTCGCGCAGGCGGGCAGCCGATGCTCCTGGCCGTCGAGCGGTACGGCGGGACCCGTGCAGGACGTGCGCAGGCCGCTGGCGTCCTGCAGCAGCAGCCGGGGCGTCACGGTGAGCGGTGCGTCGTCGTCGGCGGTCCCGCTCAGGACGAGCGGGGTGCCTTTCCCGATGGCGAGGCCGGTGACCCGGGTGCGCGGCGCCAGCGTGGCGCCGACGCCCGCCCATCCGCGGTCACTGTCCAGCCGCCCGCGCAGCAGCGTGTCGGCGCGGGTGGTGTCGATGGCGATCAGGCGCGGCGCATCGCCGGCGGTGCCGAGCCACTGACCGACGGAGGTACCACGGTCGAGGGCCGGACTGACCACCCCCGCGGTGACCGCGCTGACGACCGTGCCCTCTCCGGCGACCGGCACCGTGCTGAGGGTGAGTGCCAGGTCGGTGCCGACGGAGAGCGCGGCCTGGTCGCGCTGCGACTGGTGCCACGTGCTGTCGAAGGCGAGACCGAAGGTCCCGGCCGCGCAGGCCAGTCCGACGAGCAGCCCGGCGGCGACCGCCTGTGGCCGGCGGGCGGCCTCGGAAGCCGCCAGCGGAAGCGCCAGCCCACGGGCGCGGTACGCCAACCGTTCGGCGCCGCGCAGGGCGGGCATCACCACCCGGAGAGCCAGGGCGGCGCCTGCGGTGAGCAGCAGCGCGGGCGCGAGCACCCGGACGGCATCGGCGCGTGGGCTGGCTGCGGTGGGCTGCGCGTACAGCTGCCACCATCCGGCGGCGGCGAACACCGCGAGCATCAGGTCGGCGCCGGATCGGGCCAGCAGTTCGCGGCGGGTGCGCCGATCGCCGGCTGCCGGGACGGGCCGGATCGCCAGGACGGTGAGGACGGCGGCGAGCACCAGCGCGCCGCCGGCGACCGCGAGGACCTGGGCACCGGCGATGGCCGGCCGGACGGTCAGGCCGGCGCCGTCCAGCGGCGGCAGGTGGGTCAGGCCGGCGTGCAGGGCCGACGAGGCCGGTGTCGCGAGCGCTGCGGCGACGGCGGCGACGAGCCCGGCCTCGAGTGTCGCGGTGGCGGCGAGTTGGCGACGGCTGGTGCCCAGGGCGGACCGCAGGGCGGTCTCATCGGCGCGTATGCCCGCTGTCAGCCGGCCGGCGAGGACGAGTGCTGTCGCGGCCAGGACACCGCCGAGGGCGGCGACGGCGAGCACGACGGCGGCGGTGACGTGCCGTTGGTCGTCGGCGGCCCGCAGGGTCAGCGGCAGGTCGGAGGCGACACGGGCGAGCGTGACACGGTCGCCGAGGGTGCCGGCCAACCGGCGGTCGGCGCCGCCGACGGCCCCGGCCGCGGTCTCCAGGTCGTGGCGGTTGGCGTGGGACAGGTCCGGATGGGCGGTGACCTCCATCCGGTCGACTGTGGCGCCGGTGGTGACCAGGTCGGCGAGGTCGACGAGGAACGGGCCGTAGGCGTTGACCGGCTGCAGGAAGCGGCCGTCCCGGTAGCCGGTGGCGGAGCCGGCCGCGGCCAGCGGGTCGCGTTCCCAGCCGCGCCCCGCCAGCGGGCGTACGACACCGACGACTGTCACGTCGATGGCCGGGACGGGCGGGTGGGCCAGCTCGGCGCCCAGGCGCACCCGGTGACCGGGGGTGATGCCGAGCAGGTGGGCGGTGGACTCCAGCAGCACCGCGTCGCCAGGGTGCTGTGGCCAGCGCCCGGTGACCAGTTCGGCCCGGGCCGGCAGATCGTCCAGCCCGGACAGGTACGCCTGGGCTCCGACGGTGGTGCCCTTTGCGAGCGTGGGCGGCAGCGCTCGCAGCACCGTCGACGCCCGCGCGGTCGTCGTCACCGGGAACGGTGCGAGCGCGGAGGCCACCACGGTGCGGGTGTCGGCGGCGACGGACCGCGTGTCCCTGCCCTCGACGGTGCCGGTGTAGACGGTCACGTCGACGGCGGCGGGGGCGGCGCGGGCCATGGCGACCTCCAGCGCCCGCTCGGCGGTGCGGGTGACCAGCAGGGTGCAGGTGCCCAGGAGTGTCGCGCCGATCGTGACGACCCCGAGGAGGGCTGCCAGCAACGGCCACTGCGCGCGGGCGCGCCGGCTGACCAGCCTCAGCATCGTCGGGTCATCCGGCGTCCGGCACGGACTCGTACGGCTGCCCGGTCGCCTGTTCGTCGAGGTGCCCGTCGTGGATGCGGATCACCCGGTCGGCCAGGGCCATCATCACCGCGTCGTGCGTCGACACCAGTACGGTGACGCCTTCGGATTCGGATATCCCGCGCAGCAGGGCCATCACCGACAGGCCCGTCTCGGCGTCCAGTTGCCCGGTGGGCTCGTCGGCGAGCAGGAGCCGGGGCGAGGCGGCCAGCGCGCGGGCGATCGCCACCCGCTGCTGCTGGCCACCGGACAGCTCGGCCGGCCGCTGCTGGGCGTGGTCGGCCAGGCCGACCAGTTCCAGCAGCAGCTCGACCCGCCGCTCGCGCTCGGTCGGGGCGACGCGGGCCATCCGCAGCGGGGCGGCGACGTTCTCCGCGGCCGACAGCACCGGGATCAACCCGAAGCTCTGGAAGACGTACGACACCTTCTCGCGCCGCAGCCGGGACAGGCCGTCCTCGTCGAGCGCGGTGACGTCGGTGCCGTCGACGTGCACGGTGCCGGCGTCCGGGCGGTCCAGGCCGCCGATGACGTTGAGCAGGGTGGTCTTGCCCGAGCCGGACCGGCCGACGAGCGCCACCATCGAACCGGCGGCCACGTCGAACGACACGCCGCGCAGGGCGTGTACGACGGTCGGCCCGGTGCGGAATCGCCGGTGTACGCCACGCACACTGAGCAACGGCTCGCTGCTCATTCGCCGCTTCCCGAGTCGGGGCGGATCGTGATGTGGTCGGGTTCCAGGGCCAGCCGGACCCGTCGGGTCAGCGCCAGCGCCTGGCGGAACTCACGGGGCACCTGGACCCGCCCGGCCCGGTCCATCACGGCGTACTCCTCGGCGATCACATGCGTGTCGCCCTCGGCGTCGGTGGTGGTGCGGCGCAGCACCTCGCTGCTGGTACGTCCATCCCGGATCGCGACGGTCCGTTCGACCTGGCTGCTGACCTCCGGATCGTGGGTCACCACGACAACGGTGACGCCGTAGCGTCGGTTGACGTCCCGCAGGACGCCGAAGACCTCGGCGGACGTGGCGGCGTCCAGCTCGCCGGTCGGCTCGTCGGCGAGCAGGACCCGTGGTTGGTTGGCCAGCGCCACAGCGATCGCGACGCGCATCTGCTGCCCTCCGGAGAGCTGCCCGGGGCGCCGATCGGCGCAGTCGGCGACAGCGAGGCTGTCCAGCAGCTCGGCCGCGCGCTCCCGGCGCTCCTTGACCGCGGTGCGGGCCGCCGTCATCGGCAGGTCCACCATCTCCCGTGCGGTCAGGTAGGGGATCAGGTTGCTCGCCGTCTGCTGCCGTACGAACCCGACGGTGTGCCGCCGGTAGTCCACCCGGTCCGCGCGGGACATCGCCAGCAGATTCCACTCATCGACCCGGACCCGCCCGGCGGTGGGGGCGTCGATGCCGGCCAGGATGGAGAGCAGCGTCGACTTGCCCGACCCGGAGGCGCCGACGACGGCGACCAGCTCACCGCTCTCCACGGCCAGGTCCAGTCCTTGCAGTGCCTGCACCTCGATCGAACCGGTCTGGTAGATCCGCACCAGGTTCTCGCAGACGATGAGCGCGTCCCGGCCGAACTCGGGTGCCCGTGCGGATGGCTGCGGCAGGGACAGCGGTGTGCTGGACATTCCCTGCTCCGTCCGGGTTGTGCTCACGCAGATTGAAGCAGTTTCGCAATCGGCGGCTCCGTTGACCATGCCCTGGGCGGCTTTCCTGCATTCTGGACGAGGGTGCCGCGGGATCGGAATCTCCCGACCACCGGACCCCGGCGGGTTCTGCCACGGGCAGATCCGCTACCGGTGAAACGGGGTGCCGCCCGCCGGGCTGCGCCGGCACTGTGGAGCGCATGAGACTGCTGGTGCTGGGTGGTACGGGTTTCGTGGGCGGGGCGACGGTCACCGAGGCTGTGCGGCGGGGTTGGTCGGTGACCGTGTTCAACAGAGGTCTGCACGGCTCGGTGCCCCCGGGCGTACACCGGTTGCGGGGTGACCGCACCGCGCCGGACGGTCTGGCGGCGTTGGCCGGCGGCGAGTGGGACCTGGTGGTGGACACCTGGGACGGCGCGCCGCGCGCGGCCCGCGACGCCGCCCGCGTCCTGGTCGACGCGGTCGGCCACTTCGTGTACGTGTCCAGCGGGTCGGTCTACACCGACCCGGCCGCGCCCGGGTTGAGCGAGGACTCCCCGGTGGTGGACGCCGACCCGGGCGCCGTCGACGGCGACTACCCGCAGCTCAAGTCCGGTGCCGAGCGTGCCGTGCGGGAGGTCTTCGGCGACCGCGCGCTGGTCGCCCGGGCCGGGTTGATCCTGGGCCCGGGGGAGGACATCGGCCGGTTGCCCTGGTGGTTGCGTCGCGTCGAGCGCGGCGGCGACGTGCTCGCGCCCGGGCCGGTCGACCTGCCGGTGCAGTACGTCGACGTTCGCGATCTGGCGGCGTGGATGCTGGACGCGGGCGCCCGGCGGTTGGGCGGCACGTTCAACGCGACCGGTCGTCCCGGGCAGACCACGATGGGTGAGCTGCTCGACGCGTGTGTGGCTGCCACCGGTGCCGACGCCCGGTTGCGCTGGACCGATCCGACGACGATCCTCGCCGCCGGTGTGCAGGCGTGGAACGATCTGCCGATCTGGCTGCCGACCGGTCACCCCTACCGAGGGCTGCTGGAGCGGGACGTGACCCGCGCTCTCGCCGCCGGGTTGACCTGCCGGTCGGTGACCGAGACTGTCGACGACACCTGGCGGTGGCTACGCGAGGTCGGCACCGTGCCCTCCCGCGCCGGGCGACCGCTGCACAGCTCGATCGGGCTGGACCCGGCCCGGGAGGCCGCGGTGCTCGCCGCCTGACCGTCCCGTCAGCCCTGCCCGCCGCGCACCGCGGAGGTGTCGACCACCTGCGCCGCGGTCAGTCGCGGGGTGTGCGGTGGGCCCGACTGTGCCGGGTCCGCGATGCCCAACCGCAGCACGATGTACGGGTAGCCGATCACGGAGAGCATCTGCCGCAGGGTCTGCCGGGTGCCCGGCACCTCCACCGCGGCGCTGAGCGGCACCACCGACACGCCGAGCCGAGTGGCGGTCAGCCAACCGGCGGACAGCGCCTCGCCGGCACGCAACCAGCTGTCCCGCTCGTCCTCGTCGCCGTGCAGGATCGCGTACACCGCCATGCGGTCGTGGCCGGGACTCACGGGCAGGCTGCCGGGGCGGCCGAAGTCGCGACCCGGCACTGTGGTCTGCGGCGGCTGCTCGGGCAGCACCTCCGCCGGCAGGCCGGTGCCCTCGCCGGCGCGGCTGGTCCAGTAACGCAGCTCTGCGCGCAGCTCCGGGTCCTCGGCCTCGATCGTGTCGGCGTGACTGGCCGTCGCGGCCAGCTCCAGCACCTGGTCGCGGTCGAGGATCTGCAACCGGCAGCCCTCCGCGTTGACCGCCCGGACGATCTGCTCGATCGCCGTGGACGGCACCGGCTCGTCGCTGACCGGCCGCCGGTCGGTGTGCCGGACCTGCATGCACTGCACCATGTGCATGGCGTCCGGGTCTGCCTTTGTCTGGCTCAGGTCGGTCAGTCGGGCCAGCAGCTCGCTGTCGCCCGGGTCGGGCAGCCGCTCCACCACGGCGCGCCACCCCTCGGCCGCCAGCGCGAGCCGTGCGTGGTGCAGGGCGGTGCCACAGCTGATCGCGAGCAGCCGGCCCTCCGGGTCGGAGGCGGCGAGCTGCCGGTCGGCGACCGAGCGCAGCTCCAGCGCGTCGGGCAGCACCCGCCAACGCCACGGCTGGGTGTTGTGCACCGAGGGGGCGTGGCCGGCGGTGGCGGCGGCCTCCGCCAGCGCGGTGGTCAGCTGGTTCTCCTGACTCATGGTCACGACCTTTCCGTCTCTGCTCATCGTGCCTCACGACACGGCTGTGGTGCGGGGGTTGCCGCACCATCATGTGCATAGCGGTGGTGTCACCGCAGGGCCACAGGTCCCGACCTCGGCGGGCCGGTCCGCCCGCCGAGGTCGGTCCGAAACCCTCGACACCGCGCTCAAGGTCGGCGGAGGTCAGCGTTCCCGGACCACCGCCACCGGGCAGTTGGCGTGCTGGATGAGCTGTTGGCTGACCGAGCCGAGCAGCATCCCGGCCAGCCCGCCCCGGCCCCGGCTGCCGACCACCACCAGCCGCGCGTCGCGGCTCGCCTCGATCAGCATCGCCGCCGGGCTGCTCGGGACCAGGTCGACAGTCACGGCCAGATCGGGGAACGTCCGCCGCCACGGCTCCAGCGCCTGCTCCACAGCGGCCTGCTCGTCGGGCACACCGGCCGCCCCGCCGGGGCCCGGTGTCCAGGCATGCAGGACGCGCAGCGGCACCTGGCGCTGCGCCGCCCGTTCGGCAGCGAACCCGAGCGCCACCAGCGACGGTCCCGAGCCGTCCACACCGACGGCCACCCGGCCGGTCGACGCGTCGACCGGAGCGCTGCCGACCCCGTCCCGGACCACGACGACCGGGCAGTGGGCGTGCGCGGCGACCGATATCGCCGTCGACCCGGCCAGCAGACCACCGAAGCCACCGTGGCCTCGGCTGCCGAGCACCAGCATGCCCGCCTCAGCTGAGCGTTCCTGCAACACCAGGGCGGGCGGCCCGTCGTACACCTCGCCGGTGATCCGCAGGCCGGGGTTCGCGGCGGCGGCGTCGGCCGCCGCCTTGCGGACCAGCTCCTCGACCTGCCGGCGGGCGGTGTCGTCCGGCCAGACCCCGGGCGCCACGCCGGGGCCGACCCAACTGGCCACGGTCAACCACTCGAAGACGTACGCCAGCCGCACCGGTTGGCCGCTGTGCCGCGCCTCCTCCAGCGCCCAGTCGAGAGCCACCGAGGCGTCGGTCGAGCCGTCGTAGCCGACCAGGATCTCCGCGTCGCGCACGTCGTTCTCCTTCAGGGGTTGGTCGGGTCGGTTTCGCGGACCCAGCGCCACTCGGCGACCTGTGGGTCGTCCTCGCCGTACTGGCGGGTGTAGTCGCGGGCCGCCTGTCGGGCGTCGACCATCCGTTGGCGCAGGTGCGCGGCCCGGGCTCCCAGCCCGGGCACCCGGTCGATGACGTCGATGACCAGGTGGAAGCGGTCCAGGTCGTTGAGCATCACCATGTCGAACGGTGTGGTGGTGGTGCCCTCCTCCTTGTAGCCGCGCACGTGCAGGTTGTCGTGGTTGGTACGCCGGTAGGTGAGTCGGTGGATCAGCCACGGGTAACCGTGGTACGCGAAGATGATCGGCCGGTCCGGGGTGAAGATGGTGTCGAATTCCTTGTCCGGCAGGCCGTGCGGGTGTTCGGTGTCCGGCTGGAGTCGCATCAGGTCGACGACGTTGACCAGTCGCACCTTCAGCTCCGGCAGGTGCTGGCGCAGCAGTTCGGCGGCGGCCAGCGTCTCCAGGGTGGGCACGTCCCCGCAGCAGGCGAGCACCACGTCCGGCTCGCTGCCGTCGTCGTTGCTGGCCCAGTCCCAGATGCCCAGGCCGCGGCGGGTGTGCTGGATCGCCTCGGTCATCGTCAGCCAGTTCGGCGACGGCTGCTTGCCGGCCACCACCACGTTGATGTAGTGCCGGCTGCGTAGGCAGTGGTCCATCGTGGCGAGCAGGGTGTTGGCGTCCGGCGGCAGGTAGACCCGCACCACCTCGGCCTTCTTGTTGACCACGTGGTCGATGAAGCCCGGGTCCTGGTGCGAGAAGCCGTTGTGGTCCTGCCGCCAGACATGGCTGGACAGCAGGTAGTTCAGCGAGGCGAGCGGCTGCCGCCAGGGGATGGCCCGGGTCACCTTCAGCCACTTGGCGTGCTGGTTGAGCATCGAGTCGACGATATGGATGAACGCCTCGTAGCTGGTGAACACGCCGTGCCGGCCGGTCAGGAGATAACCCTCCAACCAGCCCTGGCACAGGTGCTCGGAGAGCACCTCCATGACCCGGCCGTCGGGCGAGAGGTGGTCGTCGCCGGGCACTGTCGCGGCCACCCACGCCCGGTCGGTCACCTCGAAGGCGGCACCCAGCCGGTTGGAGGCGACCTCGTCCGGGCCGAACAGTCGAAACGTCTGCGGGTTGGCGCTGATCACGTCGCGGATCCACGGACCCAGCACGCCGGTCGCGCCGGCCATCGGGGTGCCCGGCTCGGGGACCTCCACGCCGTAGTCGCGGAAGTCGGGCAGGGCCAGGTCACGCAGCACCAGGCCGCCGTTGGTGACCGGGTTGGCGCTCATCCGCCGGTCACCGCGCGGCGGCAGCGTCCGCAACTCGTCGACCGGCGCGCCGGTGGCGTCGAACAGCTCCTCCGGCCGGTAGCTGCGCAGCCACTGCTCCAGCTCGGCCAGGTGCGCCGGGTTGTCGCGTACGCCCGACAGCGGCACCTGGTGGGCGCGGTAGGTGCCCTCCACCTGGATGCCGTCGACCTCGGCGGGACCGGTCCAGCCCTTCGGCGTCCGCAGGATGATCATCGGCCAGCGGGGGCGTTCGACGACGCCACCGGAGCGGGCCCGCCGCTGGATCTCGGCGATCTCGTCCAGTGCCCGGTCCATCGTCGCGGCGAGCGTGCCATGCACCTGCGCCGGGTCGTCGCCAGCCACCACGTACGGCTGGTAGCCAGAGCCGCGCATGAGGTCGAGCAGGTCGGCCTCGGGGATCCGGGACAGGACGGTCGGGTTGGCGATCTTGTAGCCGTTGAGGTGCAGGATGGGCAGCACCGCCCCATCCCGGGCCGGGTTGAGGAAAACGTTGGAGAGCCAACTGCCGGCCAGTGGCCCGGTCTCCGCCTCACCGTCGCCGATCACGCAGGCCACCACGAGGTCCGGGTGGTCGAACGCGGCGCCGTAGGCGTGGCTCAGCGCGTACCCGAGCTCGCCCCCCTCGTGGATCGAACCCGGCACGTCCGCCGCGACATGGCTGGGGATGCCGCCCGGGAAGGAGAACTGGCGGAACAGCTTGGACATCCCGGCCTCGTCGCGCGCCACGTCGTGGTAGCGCTCGGACCAGGTGCCCTCCAGCCAGGTGTTGGCCACGATGGCCGGGCCGCCGTGGCCGGGGCCGGTGACCAGCATGGCGTTGAGGTCGCGGGCGACGATCACCCGGTTGAGGTGGGCGTAGATCAGGTTGAGGCCGGGGCTGGTGCCCCAGTGGCCGAGCAGCCTCGGCTTGATGTCGTCGACTGTCAACGGCTCCCGCAGCAGCGGGTTGTCCAGCAGGTAGATCTGCCCGACGGTGAGGTAGTTCGCGGCGCGCCAGTAGGCGTCCAGCCGACGCAGTTCGTCTTCGGTCAGAGGGCTGTGCAGGTCAACAGCGGAGTCCATGCTGCGTAAGCCTCTCGCGGGTCGGGTGGGCGTCCGGCGTCCAGTCTCGTCGCTGCGGTCGCCGGTGGTCAGGGCCGTTGGTCCCGGGCCGGGCGGGCAGTGTGCCCGGTGAGCGGCTTCTCGGCTAGACCACGGACGACGACCACCGGGGCCGGGGAGTGGTAGAGCAGGGACTGGGCGACCGCACCCAGCATGGCGCGCCCCGGTTCGTCGCCGCGGGCGGCGACGAGCGCCACCTGTGCCGAGCGGGACATGTCGATCAGCACCTCGGCGGGATCACCCCGGACGACGCGGCACTCGGTGGGCACCCCGCCGTGGAGATCGGTGTGCCGGGCGAGCGCCTCGCTGAGCTGCTCGGCGACCGCGTCGGTGTCCTCGTCGTACTCCACCACCCGCAGGGCCAGCAGCCGGGCGTCCCTGCGGGCCGCGCACTCCACGGCCCACTGCAGGGCGAGATGTGAGCTGGGTGAGCCGTCCACACCGACCAGCACCGGCCCCTGCGGGGGCGGTTCGCGGCGGACGACCATCAGCGGGCAGCCGGCCCGCGCGGCCAACTGCACGGCAGATGTCTCGGCCGGGATGCACTGGCCGCTGCCGGCCATGCCGCTGTCGCCGACCGCGAGCAGGAATGCTGTCTCGGACCGGCGGATGAGGGTGGGCAGCAGGGCGCTCTCGACGATCTCAGCGCCCACGGTCAGCCCCGGCTCGGTCTGGTGGGCGAGTTGTGCCGCCTGTGTGATCAGTTGCTCGGCCCGATCGCGGGGCGCGGCGACGGTGTCCGCCGCGAAGGCCGCCTGCCAGTCGAAGGTGTGCAGCAGGTGCAGTGGCCGGCCGTGTCCGGCGGCCTCCTGCGCGGCCTGCGCGACGACCGGAAGGTCGAGGTCCGACCCGAGGCCGACCAGCACCGGTGCGTCGGCGGGTGCGGCCATCCGATATCACCTCCCGGGCGTCGCGCCCGGCACGACCAGCCTGTCCTGACCGAGGCTAGTCGGATGGGTTCGGCGGCGGGGCGGTTCTCGTTACGTCACCGTCGTCCGTCAACCAGAGTTGACAATGGTGGCGCTGTCAACGTATGTTGACGGCATGAGTCAGGCGACAGAACTCGCGGCGGCAGCCGGCAGCACCGACCCCCGGGTCGGGCTGCGCGCCGTCCGCGCGCTGCGCCGGCTGCTCGAGCGGCTCGAGGTGGTCCAGGTGGACAACGCCCGTCGACAGGGCTGGTCCTGGCAGGAGATCGCCGACGCGCTCGAGGTCAGCCGGCAGGCGGTGCACAAGAAGCACGCCGGGCGACCGGCGGTCAACCCATCCTGGGAGGCGTGATGTTCGAACGGTTCACCGACCGGGCGCGCGACGTGGTGCGCCGGGCGCTGGAGGAGGCACGGGCCGAGGGCCAGCGCCCGGTCGGCACCGAGCACCTGCTGCTCGCCCTGCTCGCCGACGACGCGGGCCTGGCCAGCCGGGTGCTCGCCGACGCGGGCGTGCGCGCCGACGACCTGCGCGAGCGCGTCCGCCGGCACACCGCCACCGGTGGCGCGGGCCTCGGCGACGCGGACGCGGCGGCCCTGCGGGAGATCGGCATCGACCTGGCCGCAATCGTGGCCCGCATCGAGCAGTCCTTCGGCCCGGACGCGCTGCGCGAGGCCGTGCCGGCGCCGCGCCGTCGCTGGGGGCGCAAGCGGTTCCTCGGCGGCCCATTCTCACCCCGGTCCAAGAAGGTGCTGGAGTTGTCGCTGCGGGAAGCCCTGCGGCTGCGCCACCGCCACATCGGCACCGAGCACATCCTGCTCGGGGTGCTCCGGGAGGGCCACGGGCTGGGCGCTCTGGTGCTCACCGAAGCCGGAGTTGACCTCGACGATCTGCGCCGCCGGGTGGAGGCCGCGCTACGGGCGGCCGCCTGATGGGGGCGGTCGCGTTGAAACCTGTCTGTGGCACTTCCGACGCGGGCCGGTCGCCGGGTCGCTGAAGCCGTCCGGGTGCTGCACACTGACGCCGTGGATCCTGGACAGGACAGGCGGCCCTCGGGCGGCGACGGCGGGCTGCGCTCCGCCGTGGTGGTCAACCCCGTGAAGGTCGACGATCTCGACGAGTTGCGCCGCACCGTCGACGACGCCCTGGCGGCGGCTGGCTGGCCCGCGCCGCAGTGGTTCGAGACGACAGTCGACGACCCGGGCCGCGGTCAGACCGAGCAGGCCGTCAAGGACGGTGTCGACCTGGTCTTCGCCTGCGGTGGCGACGGCACCGTGATGTCCTGCGTCAGCGGTCTGGTCGGCACCGACGTGGCCCTCGCCGTGCTGCCGCAGGGCACCGGCAACCTGCTCGCCGCCAACCTTGGCCTCTCCACCGACCTGGCCGCCGGGTTGCAGGTCGCCGTCGAGCGGGGCCGACGGCTGCTCGACGTTGGCGCGGTCGAGGACAAATACTTCACGGTGATGGCCGGCATGGGCTTCGACGCCCAGATGCTCGAGGCCACCAACGAGACCACCAAGGCCCGCATCGGCTGGCCCGCGTACGTGGTGGGTGCCGCCCGGCACCTGCGGGACCGGCCGATGCGGGTGCAGATCCGCATCGACGACCGTCCGCCGCTGCGCCGCCGGGCCCGCTCGGTCCTGATCGCCAACGTGGGCCGACTCCAGGGCGGTGTTCGCCTGCTCACCGAGGCGGAGCCGGACGACGGCTGGTTGGACGTCGCAGTGCTCACCCCGCGCAGCCTGCGGCACTGGCTCGCGCTCGGCTGGGCGGTGATCCGCCGCAGCGGCCAGGTGCCGCGGATGGAGGTCTACCGGGGTCGGCGTGTCGTGGTCACCAGCAACCGTGCCCAGCCCCGGGAGCTGGACGGCGACCTCATCACGCCCGGCCGGCAACTGCACGCCGAGGTTCGCCCTCAGGCGCTCTGGCTCTGCGTCCCCCAGCCCGAGGACGCCCCCGACCTGGCCGTCGACGCGCAGGGCGCAGGGGAGCGGGGCGAGCAGCTGATCGAGGAAGCGCGCCGTGAGTAGCACTCGGATCGTGCCGGAGACCCGGCTGATGGCAGACGAGGAGCTGTCCGCCGACGACGCCTGGCACACACTGCGTCGCGAGGGCGGCTGGCACCTGCTGCGCGACGCCTTCATCCGCTTCCGCTACGGCGACGGGTTCAGCCACTCCCGGGCCTTCGCGCTGCAGCTGTGCCTCGCCGTGGTGCCCTTCCTGATCGCCCTCACCGGCCTGATCAGCGAGCTGGGTGTCCAGGAGGGCGGCCAGGTGGTCGCCGACACCGTCCTGGCGGTCACCCCCGGCCAGAGCGCGCAGATGGTCGGCGAGCTGCTCGGCGAGGGCGAAAGGGTGGAGGACGCCGGGGAGCTGGCACTCACCCTCGGTCTGCTCACCGGCCTGTTCGCGCTGACCACCACGATGGCCCAGATCGAGCGGGGCGCCAACCGCATCTACGGGGTCGAACGGGACCGCCCGGCGCTGCGGAAATACCTCCGCGCCGCCGTGCTGGCCGTCACCGCCGGTCTGCCCGCGCTCGCCGGCTTCCTGATCCTGGTCGGCGGCGGCGCGATTGGCGACTCGGTACGTGAGCACTACGAGTGGGGTGAGGTCGCCACCGGCATCTGGAACGTGGTCCGCTTCCCGCTGAGCCTCGGGCTGACCGTCCTCGCCGTTGCCGTGCTGTTCCGGCAGGCGCCACGCCGCAACCAGCCCGGCCTCTCCTGGCTGTTCTTCGGCGCCGGCATCGCCACGGCCCTGTGGTGGCTGGCCAGCCTGCTGCTCGCCGCGTACGTGCGGTTCAGTGACGATTTCGGGCAGACCTACGGCGCGTTGACCGGCATGATGGCGTTGCTGCTCTGGGCCAACCTGACCGGGATGGCCCTCTTCGGAGGGCTGGCCTTCGCCGCCCAGTTGGAGGCGCTGCGCATCGGTGTGCGGGAGCCCGCCCAACCGGACCTGTGGGAGCCCGAGGCGGACCGGGCCGAGCTGGTCGACACCGGGGACATGACCGCGCTCTAGCTGCCCGGCGTGTACGGGTGACGCAGATCGGGTAAAGCGCCTCGCCAGACAACAAGGGAGGTGCGGGGTGACCGCGGTCAAAGAGGTGGCACGGCGTCCGATCGGTCATTTCGCCGAACGGAGCATCGCCGGCCTGGTGGCCGTCACCGGCGCCGGGGTGGCCTTCGGGCTGCTGTTGATGCTCGTCCGGGTGCGGTGGAGTCCTCTGCAGGACGCCGACCACGCCGTCGCCGAATGGTTCAACGGGCTCGTCGCCCCGCACCACGCACTCGTCACCGTCCTGCAGGCGGTGACCGACCTGGGCGGCCGACCGATCCTCATCTGGTTGGTCACCATCGCCGTGGTCGGGCTGCTGATCCGGCGCCAGCCCCGACTCGCCGTCTATCTGATCATCACCGGGGTCGGTGGTCTGATCCTCGACCCGTCGCTGAAGACGCTGGTCGGCCGGCTCCGCCCGGTCGTGGACGTGCCGATCGCCAGCGCCCCGGGCAACAGCTTTCCCAGCGGGCACGCGCTCGGCTCGTTCGTCGCGTACGGGGCTCTGCTGCTGGTGTTCCTTCCGGCGATGGCGCCGCGCTGGCGCAAGCCGGTGATCGTCGGGGTCGGCGTGCTGGTGGCACTGATCGGTCTGACCCGGATCGCGCTGGGCGTGCACTTCATCTCCGACGTGCTGGCCGGCTGGCTGCTCGGCGCCGCCTGGCTGGGCGTCACCGCGTACGCCTTCCAGCTGTGGCGGCGCGAGCGCGGGCGACCGGTGCCGCCGTTGAGCGAGGGCCTGGAGCCGGAGGCGGGGCACGACATCGCCGCCGCCCCCGACGAGGAGCGCGTGCTGGCCCACCCCCGCTCGGCGGTGGCCGAGCTGCTGGTCGGCTGGGTGCTCGTGTTCGGGGCGTTGTACGGCTTCGGCACGTACGTCAGCTACCACGCCAAGGGCACCTTCTTCGACACCCTCGACACCGACGTGCCGCGCTGGTTCGCCGAGCGGCACACCGACGTGCTGACCGATGTGAGCTGGTGGTGGAGCAAGTTCGGTGACACCCACGCGATCCTGCTGATCTCGCTGGTGTTCTGCCCGCTGGTGCTGGCGGTGTGGCGACGCTGGCGGCCGGTGCTGTTCGTGGCGCTGGCGATGGTGGGCGAGCTGACCCTGTTCCTCGCGTCGGCGCGGGCTGTCGACCGGCCCCGCCCGGCCGTGGAGAACCTCGACGGGCAGATGCCCACCTCGTCGTTCCCGTCCGGGCACATCGCGGCCACGATCTGCGTCTGGCTGGCGATCACCCTCATCGTGTTCCCGCGTACCGACCGTTGGTGGCGTTGGATCTTCGTGGCGGTGGCCGTGATCATGCCGGTCGGGGTGGCCACCTCCCGGATGTACCGGGGCATGCACCACCCCACCGACTTCATGGGCGCGATCCTGCTCTCCGCGCTCTGGATCGGGCTGCTCTACCTCGTCGTCCGCCCCAACGCCGACCTCAAGGAAGGCAACCAGCCGGCCATCGAGTCGGAGGACGTGGACACCCTCGACGACGAGCTGGCGCGGGCCGGCCGAGCCGACTGAGCGCCGCCGTGCTGCGGGTGATGACGTGGAACATCCGCACCGGCGGTCAGGATCGTGGCGGCCCCGGCCGGCTGGATCAGGTGGTCCAGGTCGTCAACGAGCAGGCACCTGATGTGCTGGCCCTCCAGGAGCTGCGCGGCTTCGACCGTGACGGGCTGATGGCCACAGTGGCGGGCCGGGTGGGGATGACACCCCACCTGGCCCGGTCCTGCTTCGGGCAGCCGGTGGCGGTGCTGGTCCGGCCTCCGTACCGGGTCGTCGACGCGGGGACGCTGCGGCGGCCGTTCCACCACGGCGCGGCCCGGGTCGTGGTGGCCACCTCCGCCGGCCCGTTCACCGTGTTCGGCACGCACCTCTACCCGTATTCGGGGGGACGGCGGCGGATGGAGGTCGACTGGCTGGTCGCCGCGCTGCGGCGTACCCCCGGGCAGTTGGCGCTGATCGCCGGTGACCTCAACTCGCTCGACCCGACTGTCGACCACACCGCTCAACTGGCCGGCATGCCCGCCCTCTACCGGCGGCGGCACCTGCGCCGGCGCGGTGGCGCCGTGGACACCCGCGCGATTGCCCGGCTGCTCGCCGCCGACCTGGTCGACCTGTGGCCGTCGTGCAACGTCGGGGCACCGGAGGCTGACGGCCACACCGTTCCGACCCGGTTCGGCGGGGCCGAGTTCGCCGGTATGCGGCTGGACTACCTGCTCGGCACCCGGGCGGTGGCGCAGCGGGCGGGGGAGTGCCGGGTGATCCGGGGCGCGACGGCGGACACCGCCTCGGACCACTATCCGCTGCTGACCACGCTCGACCTCGGCCCGGCCGCAACCGACACCTGAGGCCTGGCACGGACCGGTTACCGTGCCCACCGTGACCGACCGTCCCATCGCCCACTCGCCGCTGCCCGGGCCGCCGAGCGAAAACCGTGGCGCACCAACGGTGGTGCGTCCGACACCGTCGGTTGTGGACACGGCAGAGCCGGCCGCCGTCGCGCTCCCGCTCGTCGCGGCCGTCGCGCGGGGTGTGGCGCTGGTCGTGGTGCTGCCGGTACGCCTGCTCTGGGAGCTGATCGCGGCTGCCGGCCGGCTGATGTACCGGAGCCTGCTCAGCCCCGTCGGCCGGTTCCTGCACCGGTGGCTGCTGTCCCCGCTGTCCTGGGCGCTGCACCGACTCCTCTGGGTCCCGCTGGTCTGGTGCGCCCGCAACCTTCTCTGGCTTCCGTTGCGCTGGGTGGCCCTGACCCTCGTCTGGCTCCCGCTGGTCTGGCTGGGGCGAGGTCTCGCATGGGCAGCCCGCACCCTGATCTGGCAACCGCTGGTGTGGCTGGCGTACGGCATCGCCTGGGTTGTCGCCACGCTAGTCTGGGCGCCGCTGGTCTGGCTCGTCGAACGACTGGTCCTGCCGCCGCTGCGCTGGCTGGGCGTGGCGCTCACCCCCGTCGGACGGTTGCTGTGGCGGGGCGTCGGCGTGCTGGCCGGGGCGGTGCGCGCCGCGATCGTCGGGTTGGTCCGGGGGATCTGGTGGGTCGCCGTGGGGTTCGGCCGGCTGGTCGTCGCCGCGGTGGTGGGCGCGTGGCGGGCGGCCGGACGGGTGCTGCGGCTGCTCCACCGCCTGCTGCTGAGCCCGCTCGGGCGTGGGCTGCGCTGGGTGTGGCGGCACACTGTGCTCCCGCTGCTGCGGGGTGTCCGGTGGGTCTGGTCGGTGACTGTCGTGCCGGTGGCGCACGGGCTCGGGGTGGCCTGGCGGGCCACCGTCGTACCGGTGGCCCGCTGGATCCGCCGCGCGGTGCTCGACCCGGCCCGGTTGGCCTACCGGGAGGTGCTCAGCGCCCTGGGCCTGCGCCGCTGACCGTCACGCGCCGAGCGACGCCGCTGACAGTGGCAGCGCCGAGGCGCGGACGCCTCAGAGCACCAGGTTGAGCAGGACGGTGAGCACCACCGAGGCGAGGATCGAGAAGAGGATCATCAGGAGGCAGCCGAGGCCACCACCGAGCGGGCGGATCTCCACGTTGCCGAAGCGCATGAGCGTCACCTGTCCAGGAGTGCGGGATGAGGGGTGAGCAGGCGGCGGCACGCGTCCGCCACCTGCGTCGGGGCCGTCGTGACCACGTTGTGCGCGGCGCCGGGGACGACCACCAGGTCGGCGTCCGGCACCAGCCGGGCGGCCTCGTCCCGCCACGGCGCCGGTACGACCGGGTCGCGCGCACCGGTCACGACGAGAGTGGGCGCGGTGACGCGGACGAGGTCCGCCTCGATCGCGTTGTGCACCGAGTGCGACAGCGTCGCGAAGACCCGCCAGGGCCGGGCGTTCCAGACGTCCCGGACCAGGATCGGCGCCTGCAACGGCGCTTCGCGCAGGCAGTCCACCAGCCACCGGCCGAACAGGGCCGTGCGGGACCGTGCGGACGGGTCACTGGTCGGTCCGGCCAACACCAGAGCGCGTACCGCGTCCGGGTGGTTCGCGGCGAGCGCGGCGGCCACCTCCGCGCCGAACGAGTGACCGAGCAGGCAGACCGGCGGCAACCGGTACGCGGCCAGCCAGGCGGCCACGTGCTCGGCGTGAGCGGCCACGTCGTACGCGCCCTGGGGGTGCTCGCTCAGCCCGAAGCCGGGCAGGTCCGGCACGTACACCGGGTGGGTGGGGGAGAGCGCGACGGCCAGCGCGGTGAGGTACCGGTGCGAGACCGCCAGGCCGTGCAGCAGCACCACGGGAGGCGCCCCGGTGCCCGGGTCGGCCCCGCGCCGGGTGTGGGTGCGCAGTCCGTCGACGAGCCGCCACTCGCTGGTCAGCCCGGAGGCCGACCGGGGAGCGGCCATGGCGAGCCGCAGCTCGGCCGGGCCGAACCGGCCTGCGGGCGTCAGACGGGTCGACTCCTCCGACTCACCGGTCGGGTTCACAGCTCGCGCAACCGGGGCAGCAACTGCTCCTGCGCCCAGTCGAGGAACATGGGCTGGGTCTCCCCACCGACCTGGATGATCGCCACGTGGGTGAAGCCGGCGTCGACGAACTTGCGGAACGCCTCCACGTGCGCGTCCACGTCCGGGCCGCAGGGGACGCCCTCGGCGACGTCCTCCTCCCGGACGAACTGGGTGGCGGCGGCGAAGGAGTCCGGCCCGGGCAGGTCGGCGTTGACCTTCCAACCCATCCCGAACCAGCGGAACTGGTCGTGCACGATCTTGCGACACTCCGCCTCGTCGGGGCCGTAGCAGATGGCCACCTGTCCGTAGCGGGGCTGACCGGCGCCGCCGGCGTCGTCGTACATCTCGATGATGTGCCGGTCGGGTTCGGTGGAGATGATGCCGTTGCCGTACTCGGCGGCCAGCGTCGCGGACTGTCGACCGGACGCGGCGACGGCCATCGGCACCGGCCGCTCCGGCCGGTCCCAGATGTAGGCGTCGGGCACGTCGAAGTGGTTGCCGGAGAAGGTCAGCGTCTCCCCGTTGAGCAACGGCCGGATGATCTGCAACGCCTCCTCGAACATCTCGTGGCGTTGCTGCACGTGCGGCCACCCGCCGACCACGTGCTCGTTCAGGTTCTCGCCCGCACCGAGGCCGAGGGTGAACCGGCCGTCGGAGAGCGCGCCGATCGTGCTGGCCTTCTGCGCCACGACGGCCGGGTGGTAGCGGCGGATCGGGCAGGTCACGAAGGACATCAGCTCCGCGCGGGAGGTGGCGTGGGCGACCGCGCCGAGCACCGACCAGGCGTACGGCGAGTGGCCCTGCGAATCCAGCCAGGGGTAGTAGTGGTCGGACATCACGAGCTGGTCGAATCCGGCGGCCTCGGCGCGTACCGCGTGGTCCACCAGTTGCTTGGGACCGGCCTGCTCGCCCATCAGGGTGTAACCGACGCTGACCATCCTGTATCCCCTTTCACCGACGGATCATTCCCGGGATACCCAGGTCGGCGGCCGTCAACCCTCCCGTCCGGTTCGACGCCGGTGCTGCTTGACGGATCGCGGCGACCTGCCTACCGTCGCTCTTAACCGGTTAAGAGCCGGCTGTGGCGCACATCCTGTGGTGGGGATGATCGCCCCGTGACGGCCCGCGTTCGCGTGGGCCGTTGCGGCTGTCTGGGCTCGGAGCCTGCCAACTGAACCGGTTGCGGTGGCCAACCCATCGTCCTACGCTGATGCCTGCGCGCCGGGATCCGGGCGCGGCTGCCGGGCTGCAGCCGCCTTCCCCTGTCACGTCCCACCCCTGTCGGGCACCGGGGGTCCTCCCTGAGGAAGGCCATGAAGACTCGACTCTCCGCCGTCGCGGCGGCCCTGCTCGCGCTGCTCGTCGCCGTGCTGGCATTCGGCCAGCCGGCGCACGCCGCGGCTGGTTTCTCCGTCGCGAACGGCAGGTTGTACGACGCCAACGGCACCGAATTCGTCATGCGCGGCGTCAACCACGCCCACACCTGGTATCCGCAGCAGACCAGCTCGTTCGCCGACGTCAAGGCGCTCGGCGCGAACACTGTGCGGGTGGTGCTCTCCAGCGGCGACCGGTGGACGCGCAACACCAACGCCGACGTCGCCAACGTCATCTCGACGTGCAAGGGCAACCGGCTGATCTGCGTGCTGGAGGTGCACGACACCACCGGGTACGGCGAACAGAGCGGTGCCATCACTCTCGACCGCGCCGTCGACTACTGGCTCAGTCTCGCCGACGTCCTCGCCGGCCAGGAACGATTCGTGATCGTCAACATCGGCAACGAGCCGTACGGCAATCAGAACTACGCTTCCTGGGCCACCGACAACGCCAACGCGATCAAGCGCCTGCGTGCCGGCGGGCTGACCCACACGATCATGGTGGACGCGCCGAACTGGGGACAGGACTGGTCGTTCACCATGCGCGACAACGCCGCGTCGGTCTTCGCCGCGGACCCGGCCCGCAACACCGTCTTCTCCATCCACATGTACGGGGTCTTCGACACCGCCGCGGAGATCAGCGACTATCTGGGCCGCTTCCGTTCCGCGGGGCTGCCCATCGTGGTCGGTGAGTTCGGCTTCAACCACTCCGACGGTGACCCGGACGAGGACACCATCCTCGCCTACAGCCAGGCGAACGGGATCGGCTGGCTCGGTTGGTCGTGGAGTGGCAACGGCGGCGGCGTGGAATATCTCGACCTGGCCACCTCGTTCAACCCGGCCAACCTGACCACCTGGGGTCAGCGGCTCTTCAACGGCGCCAACGGCATCCGGCAAACGGCCCGGGAGGCCAGCGTCTTCAGCAGTTTGCCGCCGACCACCCCGCCGCCCACGACGCCGCCCCCGACCACGCCGCCCCCGACCACGCCGCCCCCGACCACGCCTCCACCTGCGGGTGGCTGCACGGCGACCTACACGGTGACCGGCCAGTGGCAGGGCGGCTTCCAGGGTGAGGTGCGGGTGACCGCCGGCAGCGCCGCGATCACGGGCTGGACCACCCGGTGGACGTTCGCCAACGGCCAGAGCGTCAGCCAGACCTGGAGCGCGACAGTGACCAGCAGCGGGGCCACCGTGACCGCCCGCAACGTGGACTACAACGGCCGACTGGCCGCCGGTGCCAGCACCACCTTCGGATTCATCGGCGGCTGGACCGGCACCAACAGCCTGCCGGCGGTGAGCTGCACGGCGAGCTGACCGTCGCACCGGTGGCTGGGTCCGTGTCGGACCCGGCCACCGGGAACCGTCCTGGTCAGTGCTCCCCGGTCAGGTTCACGATGACCACCCCGGCGATGATCAGCGCGATGCCGGTGAGCTTGGCGAGCCCCACCGACTCACCCAGGAACACCGCCCCGATCGCCACGATGGCCGCGGTGCCCAGACCCGACCAGAGGGCGTACGCGACGCCCACCGGGATCTCCTTGACGGCCTGGGCCAGCAGGAGGAACGCCAGCGCGTAGCCACCGAGACACGCCACCGTCGGCCAGAGCCGACTGAACCCGGCGGTGCTCTTGATCAGGCTGGTCGCCACCACCTCGGCGAGAATGGCAATCCCCAGCAGCACGTACGCCATGCGTCCCCTTGGTCCTTCGTGGTAGATGAACCCGTCGTCGTCGCCCAGGCTAGTGCCGGCGCTGTCCTTGCCCCGCTGACCCGCCCCACCTCAGGTTGATGTCAAGCCAACCGTCGCGTGGCGTCCGTGTGGCATCCCCGCCGCCCACCGCTGCGGGCTGCGCCGTCGTCGGTCACGCCGCCGCCCTGGGCCGTTTCCTCGCGCTGGGGTCCGCGACAGGGCTGGGGGCAGGGCTGGCAGGGTAGATCTTGGACACTTTCCGTTCCGCGCTAACTGTCGTGTCCCGAGACATGTGTCAAGGGGAAGTCCCGATAGATGTGTCATGAGTTGTTGATCAGGCTGCTCGGGTGAGGCTGATGTAGGTCCGGTCGGGGTTGAGGTGGAAGTGGCCGAGGGGTTGTCCGTCGCGGTTGTAGATGGTGATTCGGTTTTGGTCGCGGATGGCGGTGACGGTGGCGCCGGCGTGGGTGGTGCCGACGCTGGTGCGGTGCCCGGCGACGGTGATGGCGCCGGTGCTGCCTACGAGGCAGCGGTGCAGGGTGGCGTCGGTTTGCCTGGGCAGGCTGGTCGGCCCGCCGAGGCTGGGCGCGTCTGTCCAGGCCTGGGCGGGGGTGGCGCGTCGCGGTAGGGCGCTGTGGCGTCGTTCGGTGTTGTAGTAGCGGCGGTAGGCGTCTAGCAGGTTCTGCAGTTCGGGGCAGGTGGTGGGGGTGGGCTGGGTACTCAGCCATTTCTTGAGGGTTTGGTGGTGGCGTTCGACCTTGCCGCAGGTCTGCGGGTGGTAGGGGCTGGAGTTGATCGGCCGGACATTGTGTTGCAGGAGGTACTGGACGAACGTGGAGATCGATCCGGGCCGGGTTAGTCGGCTGGTGAACGCGGTGCCGTTGTCGGATAACACGATCGCCGGGGCCCCGTACTCGGTGAACGCCTGCCTGACCGCGGTGACGGCGCCTTCGGCGGTCTCCGCGGTCGTCGTGTGACAGCCGACGAGGGTTCGGGTGCAGTCGTCCAGGACGTCGAAGACCGCGGCGAGGCTGCCGTCGGCGAGCCGGACGTTCGTGGCGTCGATCTGGTAGCAGTCCCGGGGCCGGGCGTAGACGAAGCGTCGAAACGAGCTGCGCGGCCGTTTCGCCGGGTTGCGTTCGAGCAGGTCATGCCGGCCCAGGACCCGGTTGATCGTCGACCTCGAGGGCACCAGCCACGCCGGAGCAGTGGCGTTGTGCAGCTCGATCAGGGCGTCGTGGATGAAGTCGGCCCCGTTGTCCAGGCCGAGTTCGACGCGCAGCTTGCAGATCCACGCATCCAGCTCCGGTGGCGTCACCCGCGGACTGCTACGCGGCCGCCGGGACCGCTCCTGCCATTCGCCCACGTCCCGGATCCGCGCCTGATGCCGGTACACGGTACGGACCGACACACCATGCTCGCGCGCGAACTCAGCCGCGTTGACCCGCACCCCAGCAGCCAACTGGGCATCGAGCAGGTTCATGACACGCCGCCGAGAAGCCATGCCAGGCACCATCTACCAGCACGCCCAAGATCCCTACCAAGTGACACATGTATCGGGACTTCAACACTGACAGATGTCATGGGACTGAATAGTTCCGCGCTAACGGAAACTGTCCAAGATTGCCCACTGTGGCGGGTGAAGCTGCCTGGATCACGCCGCGCGGGACGAGTTGATCCCTGTCGTTACGGGAGATCGACGGACTCGGCGGCGAGCCGGGCCGCTCGCATGGTGAGATAGCGCTGCTCGGGCAGGCTGCTCGTCCGCGCGGCGGCGGCCCGGTAGTCGACGATCGCCTGCTCGCGGTCACCGGCCATCTCGTGCAGGTGGGCGCGGGCGGCGGGCAGCCGGTGGTGCCCGGCCAACCGGGGGTCGTCGGCCAGGGCGTCGAGGGCGGCGAGACCCGCTGCCGGCCCGTGCACCATGGCCGTTGCCACGGCCCGGTTGAGTGCCACCACCGGGCTGCCGACGAGCCGTTCCAGCACCTCGTAGAGCGCCAGGATCTGCGGCCAGTCGGTCTGCTCGGTGCTCGTTGCCTCGTCGTGCAGGGCGGCGATGGCGGCCTGTACCTGGTACGGGCCGACCGGCCCACGCGGCAACGCCCGGGTGACGAGGGCGACGCCCTCGGCGATCGCCGTCGCGTCCCAACGGCCGCGATCCTGGTCGGCCAGTGAGATCAGCTCGCCGGACGGCCCGGTCCGTGCCGGGCCGCGCGCCTCGGTGAGCAGCATCAACGCCAGTAGACCGGCCGACTCGCTGTCGTCGGGCAGCAACGCGTGCAGTGCGCGGGTCAGCCGGATCGCCTCGGCCGCGAGGTCGATCCGGCGCAGGTCCGGGCCGGTGGTGCTGGTGTGCCCCTCGGTGAAGACCAGGTAGAGCACCTGCCGTACGGCCGCCAGTCGGTCGGACCGCTCCTCCGGCTCGGGCATCCGGAACGACAGCCCGGACGCGCGGATGCGCTGCTTGGCACGGCTGATCCGCTGGGCCATGGTCGCCTCGGGCACCAGGAACGCGCGGGCGATCTCGGCGGTGCTCAGTCCGCCGACGGCGCGCAGGGTCAGCGCCACGGCCGACGTCGGGGCGAGCGCCGGGTGGCAGCAGAGGAAGAGCAGGACCAGGGTGTCGTCCCGCTCGGCGGTCAACTCGTCGTCGGCGGCGGGTGCGTACCGCTGGTCGTCCGGGTCCCGACGGGCTACCAGGTCCTCCCGTCGGCGCCGGGCCTGTTCGCCCCGGATCAGCTCGATCATCCGGCGGTAACCGACCTGGATCAGCCACCCCCGTGGATTCGCCGGCAGCCCATCGACCGGCCACTGGGTTGCAGCGGCCAGCAGTGCCTCCTGCACCGCGTCCTCGGCGGTGGCGAAGTCACCGAAACGACGGGCGAGCACGCCGAGGACCTGCGGCGCCAGCTCGCGCAGCAGGTCCTCGACGTGGGGATCGGTGGCCAGCGTTCACAGCTCCTGCGGTGGGGCGGACATCACCGGGTGCACCTCGATCGGCATGTTCAGCGGCCGTCCGCCGGGGCCGGGCGCGGTGGAGATGTGCGCGGCCAGCTCCACCGCCCGCTGCGGGCTGTCGCAGTCCACGATCCAGAAGCCGGCGAGGAACTCCTTCGTCTCGGCGAACGGCCCCTCGGTGACCACCGGCGTGCCGCCCTCCCCGGCGCGGACGATCTGGGCCTGCTGCGGGCCGCCGAGGCCCTGCCCGTCGACCCACTCCCCGGCGGCGGTGAGCTTCTCGTTGACCTCGCCCATGAACGCGATGTGCGCCTGGACCTCCGCCGGGGTCCAGGTGTCGATGCTCGGGAAGTCGGTCCCGGCGGCGCTGAACTGCATCAGCAGCATGTACTTCATGGTTTGCTCCTCACAGCTACGCACCATCCTCGGTGCTCTCACCCTGAGGTAGAAGCAGCCAGAGCCGTTCTCGACACCCCGCCCGAAGAATCTCCAGAATCTTTTCAGTCGACGGCGTCGACCTCCAGCACCAGGCTCTGCTCCGGGTGCAGCGCGGGCAGTTGGACACCCATCCGGGCCAGTGCCGCCCCGCTCAGGACGACGCCGCCCGCGAGCCGGCCCGGTGCGGACCGGTCGATGGTCGCCGGCGCCGGCACGTCGGATGCCGGCCGCACCCGGTAACGGCGGTCCGGGTCCAGGCCCGGCAGCCGGACGGGGCCGGGGTACGGCGTCGCGGAGGTGGCCAGCCGCGCCACCGCGTACACCGCTCGGGTGCCGTCGTGGTCGATGACGCCGTGCGCCCAGACGGCCGGGTCGGGGTGGTCGACCCGGACTACCCGGCCGGCGTGCAGCAGCGGGCGCAGCCGCTTGTGCAGTGCCACCCAGGCAGCCAGTTCGGTCTGCTCGTCGGTGCTGATCGAGGCGATGTCCCACTCGATGCCGTGGTGGCCGAAGAGTGCGGTGGCCGCCCGGAATCCGAGGTCGTGCACGCGGTTGGTGGTGTGCGAGCGTTGCGGGCCGATGTGCGTGCCGATCAGCTCCGGCGGCAGCAGCAGGCCGGTCCAGCGCTGGATGCTGAGCCGTTCCAGGGCGTCGTTGCAGTCGCTGGCCCAGACCCGGTCGGTGCGCGCCAGGATGGCCAGGTCCACCCGGGCCCCGCCGGACGAACAGCTCTCGATCTCCAGATCCGGGTGGAGGCTGCGCAACTCGTCGAAGAGCCGGTAGACCGCAAGGGTCTGCCCGTGCACCCCCGGGTGGCCGTGGTGCCCGGCCTCGGTGAGGTCCCGGTTCTGGTCCCACTTGAGATAGCTGATGCCGGGGTGTTCGGTGAGCAGCGCGTGGAGCCGGTCCCGCACGTGGTCGTACGCCTCCGGGCGGCCCAGGTCGAGCACCTGCTGGTTGCGCCAGGACGGCGGCAGTCGCCCCGGTACGGCCAGCAGCCAGTCGGAGTGCGCGCGGAACAGGTCGGAGTCGGGGTTGACCATCTCCGGTTCCACCCAGAGACCGAACTGAAGGCCCCGACCGGTCACGTGGTCGATCAGCGGTTGCAGGCCGTCGGGCCAGACGCCCTCGTCGACGTACCAGTCGCCGAGGCCGGCGGTGTCGTCGCGCCGACCGCGGAACCAACCGTCGTCGAGCACGAACCGCTCCACGCCAATCTGCGCGGCCCGGTCGGCGAGGGCCCGCAGACGGTCCAGGTCGTGGTCGAAGTAGACCGCCTCCCAGACGTTGAGGGTCACCGGGCGGGGGGAGCGCGGGTGCCCGGGCCGGGCCCGCAGGTGCGTGTGCAGCACGTCGCTGAGCCCGTCCAGCCCGGTGTCGGACCAGACCGCGTAGAGCAACGGAGACTCGTACGACTCGCCGGGGCCGAGCCGGATCTCACCGGGGGTGAGCAGCTCGCCGCCACCGAGGGTCGACTCGCCGGTGGGCCGGCGCTCGGCGAAGGTGACGTGGTCGCCGCTCCACGCGGTGTGCACCCCCCACACCTCGCCGTGGCCGAAGCCGAACCCGGCGGTGCCCGCCACCAGCAGCAGTGTGGCGTCGTGACCGGTGCGACCGTGTCGACCCTCGCGCACCCAGGCGCCCTGCTGCCACCGGTGCCGCTGCGGGGACCGCTCCCGGCACCACCGGCCGGTCAGGTCGAGCAGCTCGGTGGCGACCGCCGGCACCGGCAGCACCGGGGTCAGCTCCCGTAGCTCGTAGGCCGTGTCGCCGTCGTTGCGCAGCCGGTGCCGAACGGTCAGCAGGCCGTGCGGGTCGAGCATGATCTCGCTGGTCAGGGTCAGCCCTGCGGCCGGGTCCGACGCCCGCACGGTCAGCAGCGCCGCGCCGGGCCCGTCGTCGCGCACGTCCAACCTGTCGAGGCGGAAGGAGGTGGACCAGTCCCGTCCGTCGCGGTGCCCGGCCAGCCCCGGCCGGCCACTCCAGCCCGCACTCGCTTCCGGCAGCAGCGACAGCACGGGCGGCTCGTCGAAGCTGCTCGGCACCACCGGCGGCACTGTCGCGTCCACGAGCTCGCGCAGGCCGTCGTCGTCGAGGTCGCCGACGTCGCCGCCCCAGTGCACGACCCGGGGCAGCCCCGGGCCGCGCGCGTCGAGCACCAAACTGGTCCGCGCGCGGCGCAGGTGCAGGATCGTCATCCCTTTGAGGCTCCCAAGGTCAGGCCCCGGACGAAGTGCCGCTGGAGCATAAAGAAGATCACCAGGGTGGGGATCGCGACGAGCACGCTGCCCGCCGAGACCAGGTTGTTGTCGGTGAAGAACTCGCCGCGCAGGTTGTTCAGTGAGCTGGTCACCGGGAACTTGTCGCCGGTGCGCATCAGGACGGTGGCCCAGAAGAACTCGTTGTAGATCCAGGTCACCTCAAGGGTCGCCAGCGCGGCCAGGGCCGGCCGGCACAGCGGCATGGTGACCTGCCAGTACTGCCGCCAGATGCTCGCCCCGTCGACCATCGCCGCCTCGTACAGGTCGCGCGGTAGCGCCTTCATGTAGTTGCTGAGCACGAAGACGCAGAATCCACACTGGAAGGCGACGTTGATCAGGATCAGGCCCCAGTAGCTGTCGTACAGCAGCTCCGAGTCGCTCATGAACTCCGGCAGTGGCACCTCGGTGAACACCCGGAACAGTGGGATGAGCAGCGCCTGCTGGGGCAGCAGGTTGGCCGCGGTGAACACCCCGAGCAGCACGATGTTGAGCTTCCAACTGAACCGGGCGATCACGAACGCCACGCAGGAGGCGAGGAAGAGGGTCAGCAGCACGGCCGGCACGGTGATGTAGACCGAGTTGAGGAAGTGCTGGCCGAACTCCGCCGTCTGCCAGGCGGTGACGTAGTTGTCGAAGGTCCAGCCGCCGAACGAGACGTAGCCGTTGGCGGCGGTGTAGTCGTACGAGCGCAGAGAGGTCAGCACCGCCCAGGCGATCGGGAAGAGCCAGGCCAGTGCGACGACGATGAGGAAGCCGTGCAGCAACAGCCGCAGCGGGGTCAGCTTGCGGCGGCGCGCCGGCGCCTCGGGCTCGCCCTCGGTGGGCCGGGTGACGGTCGCGGTGCTCATTCCCGGTTCTCCCTCATCACGGTCGCCAGGTAGATGGTGATGAAGACCAGCGAGACGATCAGCATGATCGTCGCCAGCGCCGAGCCGAACCCGATCCGGCTCGCCTCACCCACCACGTTCTGGGTGACCAGCGCCGAGATCAGCTCCAACCCGTTGCGGCCCTTGTTGACCACCCAGACCAAATCGAACGCGCGCAGCGACTCGATCACCGTCACCACCAGCACGATGATGTTGATCGGCCGCAGCACCGGGAAGACGACCCGGAAGAAGGTGCGGCTCTCCGAGGCGCCGTCGACCGCCGCGGCCTCCCGCAACGACGGGTCGACGCCCTTCAGCCCGGCCAGGTAGAGCAGCATGATGTACCCGACGTGCCGCCAGCCGGAGGCGACCATGACCGCCCAGATGTTGACGCTGGAGTCGCCGTACCAGTCGACGTTGCTGCCGAACACCGCGTTGATCAGGCCCTGGTCGCGGGAGTACAGCAGCTGCCACACGAAGCCGATGAGCGCCAGCGAGAGCACCACCGGCAGGTAGAGCGCGGTCTGGTAGAAGCGGCTGCCTTTCAGCTCCTTGTCGAGCAGGACGGCCAGGAACATGCCGAACGGAGTGGCGATCACGAACAGGACCGCCAACCACAGCAGGTTGTGCTGGACCGCCGGCACGAACGGCGGATAGTTGTTCACCACGTCGCTGTAGTTGCGGGCGCCGATGAACTCGATTTCGTTGAGGGGGCCGATGCCGTCCCAGTTGGTGCCGGAGAGCAGCACGGTGGCCGCCGCCGGCAGCCAGACGAACCCGGTGACGAGCAGCAGCGGGACGAGCACCATCAGCGTGATGACCACGCGGTCGGTGCGGGACAGGAGCCGTAGCCGCCGACGACGGCCACGACCACCCGTGGAGGTGGTCGCGGCCGGCGGCGGCACGGCGCGATCCGCTTGGATCAGGGGCAGGTCGGACACGATGTCCTCCCCTTTCCGCCGTCAGTCAGTGAAGATCGACTTTTTCTGGTTCTCGATGGACGAGGTGAGCCCGCTGATGTCCTTGGGGTTCTTGATGAACTGCTGGATCGCCGGGATGATCACCGTCGAGGCGAAGTCCGGCCGGGTGTCACGGTCGAGGAACTGGGCGATCTCGGTGGCCGAGCCGACCAGCTCGGCGGCCTTCTTCTGCAACGCGGTGTAGCCGCTGACGTCGGCGCTGCTGTTGGCGACGAGGGTGGCCGGGTCGTTCTTCACCGTGATGTTCGCGGCGTCCTTGCCGCCCACGTACTCCAGCAGTTTTCTGGCGTTGGCCTCGTTCTTGGGCTTGCGGGCCATCATGTAGCCGTCGATCGGCGCGTCCAGCGCCTTGGCCCCGATCGCCGGGTCGATCTCCGGGAAGGTGAAGAAGTCGAGGTCGCTCTGCTCCTCGTTGCTGAACTGCTGGCCGACGAAGAGGCCGAGCAGGTACATGCCGCTCTTCTTCTGCTGAAGCGACTGCGCCGCCTCCTGCCAGGTGCGGCCGAGGCTGTCCGGCTGGTGCAGGGGGAGCAGACCAGCCCAGGTGTCGAAGACCTTCTTGACCTTGTCGGAGGTCCAGGCCTCCTTGCCGGCCATCAGGTCGATGTGGAACTGGTAGCCGTTGATCCGCAGGTTGAGGATGTCGAAGGTGCCCATCGCCGGCCAGCCGTCCTTGTCGGCGAACGCGATCGGGGTGAGGCCGTCCCTCTTCATCTGCGCGCTGAGCGCGGTGAGCTGGTCCAGGGTCGTGGGCACCTGGTAGCCGTACTGCTGCCACACCGACTTGCGGTAGAACATCGCCCACGGGTAGTACGACGAGGGTACGAAGTACTGCTTGTCGTCGTCCCCGGTGGACGCTTTCTTGAAGGCGTCGGAGAAGCCGGAGAGTTTGCCCCACACGTCACTGATGTCGCTGGCCAGGCCCTTGGCGGCGAAGAAGCGCATCCGGTAGCCGGCGAACCACATGTAGACGTCGTCCGGCTTGCCCTGCAGGTAGTTGTTGATGTTCTCCTGGTACGTGTTGTGGTCGACCGTGTTGATCGCCGGCGTGATGCCGGACGCGGTCTTGAACCCGTCCATGACCTTGGCGGTGACGTCCTTGGGCTTCGGGTCGGACTGGTTCGAGCCGACTGACACGTCCTTCGAGTCCGACCCGGAACCGGAGTCGTCGCCGCAACCGGCGAGCAGGCCGGTGCCGAGCAGCGCGCCGGTGCCGGCAGCGCCGGCCAGCAGCGAGCGTCGGTTGAGGCCGGCGACCGAGGGTGGTACGAGCCGAGCCAGGTACTCGGCTTGGGATTGGGGACGGGACATCTGTGCCTCCTGCGGGTGAAGAGGTGCTACGCCCAAGGGTCATCAGGGTGGTGAAGGCAGAGCGGCCGCCGTGGTCAGCGATCGGGATTCACCGAGAACCCACATTGACGAACACGAACGGCCATTGGGGGCTCAAAGTACCGCTCCGACGGGCGCTGTCAAGAGGGCGTTCCGCCTCCGCTAACCCAGTTGTGACATGGCTGTTACGAGGTAAACGTTGGAAAAAAATCCATGTTGGAACCTGTTGACTTGCGTGTCCGGGCCGGTGCACCCTCAGCTCTCATGCGGCGATGGCAGGGTGACGGCATCTATTTCGGCGGCGACTACAACCCCGAGCAGTGGCCCCAGCAGACCTGGTCCGAGGACATCGAGCTGATGCGCCGGGCCGGGGTCAACCTGGTCTCGGTCGGCATCTTCTCCTGGGCCCTGCTGGAGCCCACACCGGGCCGGTTCGAGTTCGGATGGTTGGACCGGGTGCTGGACCTGCTGCACGACGGCGGCATCCAGGTCGACCTCGCCACCGCCACCGCCAGCCCACCGCCGTGGCTGGCCCGCGCGCACCCGGAGACGTTGCCCCGCCGCGCCGACGGCGCGATCCTCTGGCCCGGCGGACGACAGGCGTACTGCCCCAGCTCGCCGGTGTTCCGGGAACGGTCGCTGGAGCTGGTGCGAGCGGTCGCCGGCCGGTACGCCGAGCACCCGGCCGTGGTGATGTGGCACATCTCCAACGAGTTGGGCTGCCACAACGTGCACTGCTACTGCGACGTCAGCGCCGAAGCGTTCCGCGGCTGGCTGCGGGCGCGCTACGGCGACCTGGACCAGCTCAACGACGCCTGGGGCACCGCGTTCTGGAGCCAGCGCTACGGCGACTGGGCCGAGATCAACCCGCCGCGTACCGCGCCGACCTTCGCCAACCCCACGCAGCAACTCGACTTCCTGCGCTTCTCCTCCGACGAGCAGCGCGCCCAGCTGCGCGCCGAACGGGAGGTGCTGCGGACGTTGGTTCAGCAGCCGGTCACCACCAACTTCATGATCGGCATGGGCGTCAAGCACATGGACTACCACTCCTGGGCCGACGACGTGGACCTCGTCTCCAACGACCACTACCTGACCGCCGCCGACCCGCAGGGACATCTCGGGCTGGCGCTCGCCGCCGACCACACCCGGGGCGTCGCCGGCGGTGATCCGTGGCTGCTCATGGAGCACTCCACCAGCGCGGTCAACTGGCAGCCGCGCAACGTGGCCAAACTTCCCGGACAGCTGCGCCGCAACAGCCTGGCGCACGTCGCCCGGGGCGCGGACGGCGTGCTGTTCTTCCAGTGGCGCGCCTCCCGGGCCGGCGCCGAGAAGTTCCACTCCGCGCTGGTGCCGCACGCCGGGCCGGACACCAAGGTGTTCCGCGAGGTCTGCCAGCTCGGCGCGGACCTGAAGGCGCTGGCCGAGGTGCGCGGCAGTCGGGTGGACGCCGAGGTGGCGGTCCTGTTCGACTGGGACGCGTGGTGGGCGGTCGAGTTGGATTCACACCCCAGCGCCGACGTCACCTACGCCGACCGGCTGAGCGCCCTCCACGGGGCGCTGTGGCGGGCCGGCGTGACCGCCGACATCGTCCACCCGTCGGCGGACCTCAGCGGCTACCGACTGGTCCTGGCACCGACCCTCTACCTGGTGCGGGACGCCGACGTCGAGGCGCTGCACCGCTACGTCGAGGGCGGTGGCACCGCCGCCGTCACCTACTTCAGCGGCATCGTCGACGCGAACGACCACATCCGGCTGGGCGGTTACCCGGGCGCGTTCCGTGAGCTGCTCGGCGTACGGACCGAGGAGTTCTTCCCGCTGCGGGAGGGCGAACAGGTCCGGCTCGACGACGGGAGCACCGCGGACGTGTGGACCGAGTGGCTGCACCCCGAGGGCGCCGAGGTGCTGGCGTCGTACACCGATGGGCCCTTGCCGGGTGTGCCGGCGCTGACCCGCCACCGGGTCGGCGACGGCGCCGCCTGGTACGTCGGCACCCGGCTGGACGAGCCGGCCACCGACCGGTTGGTCGCCCGACTCGTCGACGAGGCCGGTGTCCGCCCGGCCGCGTCGGCACCGTCCGGTGTGGAGGTTGTCCGTCGACGCGACGGCGACCGGAGCTGGCTGTTCGTCATCAACCACACCGATGCCGAGGTGCGGCTCCCGGTGCGCGGCACGGAGTTGCTGACCGGGGCGCACTGCGCCGGTGAGCTGACCCTGCCGGCCGGTGAGGTGGCGGTCGTCCGGGAGGATCGGGCCGACGACCCGGCCTGACCCCGGCGACAGCCACGGCACGAAGGAGGTTCCCCAGATGCTCGCCCAGCAGCGGCAGACCGCCATCCTCGATCTGATCCGCCAACGGGGCGGCGTGCGCGTCAGCCACCTGGTCAGCCGGTTCGGTGTCTCCGACATGACGATCCGGCGCGACCTGGAGGTGCTGGCCGAGCGCGGTCTGGTGGACAAGGTGCACGGCGGGGCGACGCTCGCCGGGCCAGGTTCGGCCGAGGAGCCAGGCTTCGCGGCGAAGTCGATCCGCCAGCAGGCGGAGAAGCGGGCCATCGCCGAGCGCGCGGCAAGAATGGTGGAGCCGGGGATGGCCATCGCGCTCTCCGCCGGCACCACCACCGCCGCGCTGGCCACCCTGCTCTCCGACGTACGCGGGCTGACCGTGGTGACCAACTCCATCCCGGTGGCCGACGCGCTCTACCAGAACCCGCGCGCGGACCAGACCGTCGTGTTGACCGGTGGCATCCGCACCCCGTCGGACGCGTTGACCGGGCCGGTGGCCGAGGCGGCGATCAGCGCGCTCAACGTCGACCTGCTCTTCCTCGGTGTGCACGGGCTCAGCCCTCGCACCGGGCTCACCACGCCGAACCTGCTGGAGGCCGGTGTCAACCGCTGCCTGATCGGCGCGGCGCGTCGGCTCGTGGTGCTCGCCGACCACACCAAGTGGGAGATCATCGGTATCGCCACCATCGCCCCGCTGGAGGCCGCCGACGTGCTGATCACCGACCGCGGCCTGCCGGCGGAGGCGCGTGCCGCGATCGGCGAGCAGGTCGGTGAGCTGGTGATCGTGGAACCCGACTAGGCCGCGCGCAGGCAGGGTCGTCCGGGCCTGATCGACTCGGGTTCACGAAAGTCGGGGTGTCCGGCTCGGGGTGATGCCCCGGTTTTCAGGAACCCGAGTCGATCAGCTCGCACCGCCGGTTGACGTGCCTGGCAGCATTCGGCCGTGGAGTCGCATGAGGTGGCGGAGTTGTTCGACCAGGCGGTGGAGCGGTTACGTCTGGTGATCGGTTCGGTCGGCACCGACGACGGGTCTGACCTGCTTGGCCACGCCGCCAGCTCGGGTGAGGTGGCCGTCGAGCTGGCCGTCGGGAAACTCGCCGATCCGGATCCTGTGGTGCGCGCGGCGGCGTGCGACCTGCTCGGCGTCGCGAGCAGCCAACACATGGACGTACGCGAGGTCGTGGCAACCGCACTGATCGTGCTGGCGGCGAACGAGCCCGACCCCGAGGTGCACTGGTCGATCGCGCGCGCCCTCGGCGACACCTTCGATGCCCGAGCGCTGCCGACCCTGGTCACCCTGGCGGGCAGCCCCGACGCCGACGTGCGGTTCCATGTCGCGGTCGCAGTGCCAGCGGTGCTCGACGATCCTCCGGTGGAGGTCGGAGTGGCAGCGCTGACAACCCTGTGCACCGACTCAGACCCCGACGTGCGCGAGTGGGCAACCTTCGGCCTCGGCTGGTCGACCACCGCCGACGGCGATGACGTCCGGCGGGCGCTGTGGGACCGCACCCGCGACGTCGAACCGGGGGTACGGGAGGAGGGCGCCCGGGGGCTGGCGCGGCGGCGGGACGCGCGGGCACTTCCACTGGTACGCGAACTCCTCGCGCAGGACGCCGTCCACAGACACACCTTCCAGGCCGCCGCCTACCTGGCGGACCCGTCGCTGCTGCCGCTGCTGGACGGGTTCGACCCGACCGCCGAGGGTGTCGCCGAGGCGCTGCTGGAGTGTGACCCGCTGCGCCGTGCCCAGCGCGACGAGGCGGCCTGGCAGGTCATGACCACGCTGCACCTGCTCCGCCCCGATCTGCGGGTCGCACTCCTCGGCGAGCGGTGCGATCTCGGCCTGTTCCTCGACATCGGCGACGGCTCCGGCCGCTGTTTCGTGGACGCGTTGCTGAACAGAGCCGGGTACGACCCGGCTCGTGCAGTCAAACTGGTGATCGCCGGCGTGACGCGCTGATCGAGCTGGCACGCTTCACAGCCACCTCACAGGGGTGCTGGATAGGGTGCCGTTCGAGTCAACGTCCGACTCCAGCCTGGAGCGGTCGGCGTCGCACAGGAGTTTCGATGGTCTTCAAGAAGATGTTGAGCGCGTTCGGTGTCGGCGGTCCCAGTGTGGACACCGTGCTGACCAACCCCAACACCCGGCCCGGCCTGACCCTCGACGGGCAGGTCAACCTCGTCGGCGGCGACGCCGAGGCAGCCATCGAGCAGGTGGTCATCGGGCTGGTCACCCGGGTCGAGGTCGAAGGACACGACACCGAGTACGCGGGCACGATGGAGTTCCACCGGATGGCGGTCAGCGGAGCGCTCAAGCTCGCCCCGAAGCAGCAGCTCTCCATCCCGTTCCAGCTGCCGGTGCCGTGGGAGACCCCGATCACCGACGTGTACGGCCAGCGCCTGCGCGGGATGACGATGGGCCTGCGCACCGAGCTGGCGATCGCCCGCGCCGTCGACAAGAGCGACCTGGACCAGGTGGCCGTGCACCCGTTGCCGGTGCACGAGCGGATCCTGGAGGCGTTCCAGCGGCTCGGCTTCCGGTTCAAGCACGCCGACCTGGAGCGGGGCCACATCCGTGGTGTCCAGCAGACGTTGCCGTTCTACCAGGAGATCGAGTTCTTCGCCTCCCCGCAGTACGCGAGCACGATCAGGGAGGCCGAGTTGACCTTCGTGACCAGTCAGCGCGGCGTGGAGGTCATCCTGGAGTGCGACAAGCGCGGCGGGTTCCTCAGCGCCGGGCACGACGCCTTCGGCCGCTACCAGGTGTCGCACACCGACGCCGACCGGGTGGACTGGGCGCAGGTCGTCGACGGCTGGCTGCGCGAGACCACCTCCCGCTACGGCAGCCTCCGCTCCCAGTACGGCCCGAGCCACGGCCACAGCCGGGGGCACGGGATGGGCGGCATGGTGGCCGGTGCGGCCCTCGGCGTCGCGGGCGGCATGGTCGCCGGCGAGATGATCGAGGACGCGTTCGAGGGTGACTTCGGCGGCGACTTCGGCGGCGACGAGTAGTCGTCCAGACACGACGATGGCCTCCGGGAGATTCTCCCGGAGGCCATCGTGCGCTGTGGTCGCGCTACCCGCTTAGTGGCGGGCCTTGCGCTCCTCGCTGCTGCGCCAGTTGCTGCCGGCCTTGGCCAGGCCCCGGCTACCGAGGTAGCCGAGCGTCAGCAGGGTGATCAGGAACCAGGCGTTGTCGGCCCGGAAGATGTCCACCCCGGCGGAGTTCTTTCCGACGACCTGCGACGCGCCCAGTACGGCGGCCACCGCGATCAGGTAGATCCAGAACTCGGTGGTCTTGAACGCCTGCTTGGTCTCCGTACCAGGTGCCTGCATGTCGTTGCGACGTCCGTCGCGCATGGCTGGCATCTGCTGGGTGGGCATGTCCCGCATCGAGGCGGGGTTCTGCGGGTCGTTCATCGGCCGGTTCATCGGCCGGGTGGAAGCAGCCTGCGTGCTCATCTGGTCCTCCTCAGGATGCGATGAGTCGTACCTGCATTCCCTCGCCCCGCTACCGCGTTTCGGCCACGGCACGGTTCGCTTTCGTGGCGGGGACAACCCCCGACTACCCGAGGCCCGGGAGCAGGTAACACCGATCGCCGGCCGGAAAAATCCGGCCGGCGATCAGGTGGGCCTGCGTGTCAGCGCAGGCCGTTGCGGATCGCGACGCTCACCAACAGGTCGGGGTCGTCGGTGATGATGCCGTCGACACCGAGGTCGATCACCCGCTGCATGACCGCGGCGTCATCGACGGTGTACGGGATCACCTTCAGGTCGTCCCGCGTCTGAAGGCTCCGGACGTCCGGTCCGTGGAAGTACGCCGGGTTCTCCCGCAGGTACCAGTCCGCCGAGGCGACAGTGCCCTGCTTGGGGTCGTGCACCTGCCAGTTGGCCGAGACCGTGCCCGCACCGGCGGCCCGGGTCAGCTTGCCCAGGTCCTGGTGCTTCCACCAGTCCAGTCCACCGGTCCACGGGCTCTTCACCGACGGGTTCCCGTACACCGCCTGCAACGAGCACTCGTCGGCGAGGGACGTGCACTCGGCCGGGCCGTACTGCCAGACCAGCGCGACCGTACCGATCCGCCGGTCGAGCTGCCGCGCGTACGTGATGGTGCGCCAGTCGAACGACTGGATGGTGGCCCGGTTGGTGAAGCCGGCGCGCTGGATGGCGTCGACGAGCTTGCGGGTGAAGCTGCGGTACGGCTCGGTGTCGTTCACCACCGGGCTGATCTTCGTTTCGATGTTCATTCCGATGTCGGTGCGACCACTCGCCTTCACCAGGGCGAAGACCTCGTCCAGGGTCGGGATCCGGGCACCCGGTGCGGGCACCTGCGCGGGCAGTTCGGGCAGCGTCCTCGTGCCGCAGTCGACGGTCTTGAGCTGCGCCAGGGTCAGCTCGTGCACCGGCTTGCCGACGTACGGGAATTTCCGGTCTCCCGGGCGCACCGGGGCGGTGTCGACGCA